>JBBPYO010000141.1:0-2754 GCA_038199845.1 Flavobacteriales bacterium | reverse complement strand
TTTCGTAAGAAACGGGAATAACAGAGTGTGAGAATCACATTAATCAAATGTGTCCGCTTATTGTATATTTGAAGTATATATTAAAAAATGCCGATAGTTAAAATCACTGAATGTCCCCGCGATGCCATGCAAGGCATAAAGGCCTTTATACCCACTCAGGCAAAAGTGCAATATTTACAGGCACTGTTACGCTGTGGCTTTGACACACTGGATTTTGGTAGTTTTGTATCTCCCAAGGCTATTCCTCAAATGGCGGATACAGCTCAGGTTTTAGATCTTTTAGATCTTTCTAGAACAAAAACCAAATTACTTGCTATTGTAGCAAATTCCCGTGGTGCTCAGGATGCTTCCCAGTTTGAAGTGATTGATTATCTGGGATATCCCTTTAGTATTTCAGAGAATTTCCAGATGCGGAATACCCATAAAACCATTACAGAATCTGTTGAAGTCCTAAAGGAAATCCTTGAGATTGCAAACAATTCTAATAAAGAAGTGGTAACTTATATTTCAATGGGTTTTGGCAATCCTTATGGTGACCCGTGGAATGTGGAAATAGTAGCAGAATGGGCTGATAAATTGGCAAATATGGGCGTAAAAGTGCTCTCTTTGTCAGATACAGTAGGTTCTTCCGACGCAGCAACCATAGCTTATCTTTTTGAAAACCTCATTCCAAAATATCCGGCTATTGAATTTGGTGCACATTTACACACTACGCCCACCGCCTGGTTTGAAAAAGTTGATGCTGCATTTCAGGCAGGCTGTAAACGTTTTGACGGTGCGATCCAGGGATATGGAGGTTGCCCGATGGCAAAGGATGAACTCACGGGCAACATGCCCACCGAAAAAATGCTTTCTTATTTTTCGGCAAAAAAAATAGATACTGGAATAAGACCCATGAGCTTCGAATCTGCCCACAATGAAGCTTCCAGGATTTTCTTAAATTATCATTAGTTTTCGCCGAAATAATCCTTACATAAAAAAATCACCTAAAAATGAGTGTTTTTAGGCGATTTTTGCCTTTTTTAGGCTAATTTTTGAAAATTGCTAACAAGATTATAGCAATAATTTCCGAGGAAATTTTCCAATTAGAATAATGAAATAAGATCAACAGATGAGAATCTTAGCCGAAATTTCCATTCATTATTTTCCGCTCCTTTGACAAAGATCAGAACGCTATGAACAAGAATTTTTAAAAGTTTACTACGACTTCTCTGAGTTTGGTCAGATTAGTCAATAGTCCCTCCATTAATTTAAGGTCAAGCATATTTGCACCATCGCTTTTTGCGTTTGCGGGATCAAAATGAGTTTCAATAAAAAGTCCGTCTACTCCGGCTGCGATCCCGGCGCGGGCAATTGTGCTTATAAGTTCAGGACGGCCTCCGGTAACACCGCTAGATTGGTTGGGCTGTTGAAGGGAATGCGTCACATCGAGAACGGTGGGGGCGAACTGGCGCATGGTTGGAATTCCACGGAAATCTACAATCAGGTCCTGATAGCCAAACATAGAACCACGATCTGTAATGATTACTTGATTGTTTCCACTTTCAGTGACTTTGTTTACAGCGTGTTTCATACTTTCAGGACTCATAAACTGACCTTTTTTAAGATTGACGACTTTTCCGGTTTCCGCGGCAGCTTCTAAAAGATCTGTTTGCCGTACCAGAAAAGCTGGTATTTGTAGCACGTCTACATATTGCGCGGCAAGTGCTGCATCGCTGTTTTTATGAATATCTGTCACCGTGGGAATATCAAACGTAGTCGAAACTTTCTTTAGGATTTGCAAGGCTTTCTCATCGCCGATTCCTGTAAAACTATCTGCGCGGCTGCGGTTGGCTTTTTTGAAACTTCCCTTAAAAATAAAGGGAATTTCTAATTTATCAGTGATTTGAACCAGTTTTTCGGCAATACGCAATGCCATTTCTTCACCTTCAATAGCACAAGGCCCCGCCAGAAGGAAAAAATTGTTGCTCGAGGTATGTTTTATTTTTGGTATCAGGTCAAGTTGCATAATTGTAAGTTTTTTGAAAAACAAAGATACGTTTGCTATGTATATTTTTATTTAAATTCAGAATTCTAAATTCTGAATTGTTTTCTGTTCAATTGTTGACCGTTGAATCGTTTATTTAATGACCAAGTTTCAGGGGTCTACCTCAAGGGGCTTTAATACAAATTCCTTTCCGCAAGGGCTTCAGGGAATTTACTCAGCCACCTAATATCAGACCTAATTAACGTATATCTTCAAGTACATATATATTAAAGACGTACACTTTTCAATTTGCACGTATTTCTACAAATGCCCCGCCCAATACTGCAACTTCCAACCGAAACTGAAAACTGATTAATCTTTTAACGCGTAAATCAAGAAATTACCACTATCTTTGCGCCCTCAAAAAAGGCTATCCTTATGAATATCAAAAATGTAGCGATTATCGCCCACGTTGACCACGGTAAAACCACACTGGTGGATAAAATTATGTATCACTGTCAACTTTTCCGTGAAAACGAAAATACCGGTGATCTTATTCTCGACAATAATGATCTGGAGCGTGAACGCGGTATTACAATTACCTCAAAGAACGTTTCGGTAATATATAAAGGCACTAAAATAAATATTATTGACACTCCTGGTCACGCCGATTTCGGCGGGGAAGTGGAGCGTGTTTTAAACATGGCTGACGGAGTATTGCTGCTTGTGGATGCCTTTGAAGGCCCTATGCCGCAGACTCGTTTTGTTCTTCAAAAAGCGATAGATCT
>JBBPYO010000140.1:0-3005 GCA_038199845.1 Flavobacteriales bacterium | reverse complement strand
TAAATGCGGTTTTAATAATATTGCCAACTTCAACCGGGTGTTTAAAAAGCTGAAAAATTGTACGCCAAGTGATTATAGGGAGCAGTTTGAAGGGATTAAGAGAGTGTTGTAATATAGAATTATGGTAATTTGATTAGGTCATTGTTTTTTACAAAGAAGCAATAGTTCATCCTGTTTTTTTGAATCTCACCAGTGCGTTTTCTCAGATACTTTGGGTCGAAATTTAAAATTAATTTCCGAATCATATCTCACGGGCTTGCCTCGAGGCAGTTGAATTTCATTTTGCGAAAGCGGACACATAAGTTATAAAATAAGATAGTCGTAGAAAATCTTCAAACATAAGGCATAGGATTTTAGAATGAATGCTTAGTGGCAAAGTGTTAGAATAACATTTGAAACTGCTCTTTCTAAGAAAATTAAAAATATCGATCAAATATTGACAAATTCGTACTAGGAATCATGTGGCTCAAAATTTAAATTTGAGCGATACATTAAATGGAAATCTATTACCAAAATAAGCTCTAGAAATAGTAGATTTAAAGTGAGGTTTTAAAAAACGAAGGTGTATATATTTTAAATCATAGTACTTATTGTGAACAACTCAACGCTTAAAAAAATGCCTCAATTTGGTTTAAATAATACATGGATAAACTTTGTTGTTTGTATTCTTATTTTAACGACTTGGATAGGATGTAAAAAAGAATCCGAAGTGACGTCATCCAATTCCCCACAAAAGCCAAATGTTGTACTCATTCTCACCGATGATCAAGGTTGGGGAGATTTTGCTTATACCGGAAACACGAATGTAAGTACCCCAAATATCGATGCACTGGCAGAAAGTGGCACCTCCTTTGAAAACTTTTATGTACAGCCCGTATGTTCGCCCACGCGTGCAGAACTCTTGACCGGTCGTTATTATCCCAGAACAGGGGTTTATTCCACTTCTGCTGGTGGCGAGCGTATCAACCTTGATGAAACCACTATTGCAGACGTATTTAAAAAAGCGGGTTATCATACCGCCGCTTACGGCAAATGGCACAACGGGATGCAGCCGCCTTACCATCCCAATTCGCGGGGATTTGATGATTTTTACGGTTTTGCTTCGGGTCACTGGGGCAATTATTTCAGCCCAATGTTGGAGCATAATGGGCAGGTTGTTGAAGGCAATGGTTATTTACCGGACGATCTAACAAATAGGGGGCTAGATTTTATAAAGGAACATCGTGACGAACCCTTTTTTCTTTATTTGCCCTTTAATACTCCGCATAGTCCAATGCAGGTGCCAGATGCCTATTTTAAAAAATTTGAGGGTAAGGAATTAAATATGCGTTATCAGGGAAAGGAGTCTGAAGATTTGGCATTTACCCGGGCTGCACTTGCAATGGTTGAAAATATCGATTATAATGTGGGTCGAATCGACAAAGCAATTAAAGATCTGGGTCTTGCGGAAAACACCGTCGTGGTTTATCTTTCGGATAATGGCCCGAATAACTGGCGTTGGAACGGTGGAATGCGTGGTAAAAAGGCTTCGGTAGATGAGGGTGGAGTTCGAACCCCTTTTTTTATACGTTGGAAGAATTCTATTCCGCAGGGTAAAAAAGTAGTGACCATGGCAAGTAGCATCGATTTGCTCCCTACTTTGGCAAGTTTAGCGGGAATACCATTACCAGAAACCAAACCATTGGATGGAAAAGATCTGATGCCCTTAATTTTCGGGGAATCCAAAGATTGGAAAGAGCGGTTAATTTTTAATTACTGGAGTGGAAAAACAAGCGTGCGTTCTCAGGAATACCGTTTGGATGCCGAAAATAATCTGTATGATATGGAGAAAGACAGAGGTCAGAAAACAGATCTTTCACAGGTATTTCCAGAAATCCGAGATTCTTTGGTACGTGCCAAAAAGAATTGGCAAGAGAAGGTACTTTCAGAAAAAAGCAAGAACGAAAACCGTCCCTTTACCTTAGGCGCACCTGCGTCTGAATATACGCAGTTACCTGCACGTGATGGAATATCCCATGGTTCAATAAAAAGAAGCAACCGCTTTCCCAATGACTCCTTTTTTACCAACTGGAGCAATACGAATGACAGTATAACCTGGGACGTGGACGTTCTTAAAGAAGGCACTTTTGAAGTACAACTCTATTATACGGTGAGTGAAGAAAATCTTGGTGCAAGCGTCCAACTTAGCTTTAAAAATGAAAAAATTGCAGCTGAGATCACTGAAGTGAACAATCCTCCTTTGGAAGGTATGGAGCACGATCGTGTACCGCGTGTAGAATCTTATGTCAAAGATTTCAAGCCTATGAATCTGGGAAATATTCATTTAGAAAAAGGGCAGGGAACACTTACCATCAAAGCTTTAAATATTCCCGGTAAAGAAGCAGCAGATTTACGATTGCTTTTATTTAAAAGAATAGAATAGCATTTTTGCTGATCTAAAACCACCTGAAGTTTAAGCTGCCGCACTCATATATTGAACTGGTATTCATGTTGCAAAGGAAAATTAATTCAAGGAAATCAAAAAAATGGCTTATCCCGCTTGTGATCATTCTATTAACCGCGG
The DNA here is from genome assembly GCA_038199845.1 of Flavobacteriales bacterium. Taxonomy (GTDB): domain Bacteria; phylum Bacteroidota; class Bacteroidia; order Flavobacteriales; family Flavobacteriaceae; genus Leeuwenhoekiella. The sequence continues at coordinate 442 of JBBPYO010000140.1, read as the reverse complement.
TTGTTGTCTTTTTAATATTTTCCCCGTTTTCTGCTCAAAATCGCTATGAATCTGCAGAAAATACCTATAACACCAACTGCGGAAGTTGTCATTTAGCACCTAATCCTGCAAACATCCCAAAATCAATATGGAAGAATAGCGTTCTTCCAGAAATGGCGGCAAGAATGGGGTTTGGGAAATTTGGACAGGGAATGGACTATTACCCCAAAGAATCCATGATTGATAGTGCGCAATGGATGCAGATAGAAGATTATGTTTTAAGCCTGGCGCCCTATAGCATTCCTAATATTCCAGATCGAGCAGGCAGAAACTCAAAGTTATCCCAATTTACTTCTTCCCTTCAGATTTTAGATAACCCAAAGATATCAGGTGCTATCGTAAATGTGAGTTATAATACACTCAAAAACAACTTATTTACGGCCAACGTTTACGGCCAAGTAGG
>JBBPYO010000139.1:0-2546 GCA_038199845.1 Flavobacteriales bacterium | reverse complement strand
TCCGTCCCCGCCTGTGAGTGTGAAACTGATTTCAAAATGAGTGGCATCAATAAACGCAATGTCAATTTTTTCGTTTAAAAGCTGAACCTCAGCGGTATTAATATCAAGCCGAAAGGGTGTTTTATCATACACATCTTCAACATTATATTCCCCTTCTCTTAAATATTGAACATAAAACTGAAGTTCTTCAACCACTTTCTCGTTGTGGCTTCGGGATTTAAGAAAAATTTCAGCTGTCTGTACCTTATCCGTGGTACCGCCCCAATTAAAAGTTAGACTGGTATTACTGGTAAAAAACGGATTCTGGTCGTCTTTTACTGAAATCATATTACTGAGACGGTAAACGGTTTCTTTACGTACATTTATATAATATGCGATGTAAAATGCGATGCACAGTGAAATGACAAATAATGGCCAATAACTCAACATTTTGATCAGAAAACCCCTGAAATCAAAAAAATGCTGCTTGTCCTTTATTTCAAAATCATCTTCCATTTAAAGCCTTGTAAATAATAAAATGGTGGTGGTGAGCGCCGTAAATATGGTTAAAATGGTCGTAAACGAAGAAAGCCCAGTAGTGCCAGTACCCAAGGATTTTTGAGGCAATGGATTTACAAGTATAAGATCATTCGGTTGTATGTTGTAAAACGGCGATTGCATGGCTGCGATATCCGTTAGATCTATATGATGCACACGACGACCGCCGGGATATTGCCGTATAATTACCACATCTTTACGATCACCAGTTATTGTAATATCTCCGCTGCTTGCAATGGCGTCCATAAGGCTCAGGTTTTCCACCAATTCTACCTTGACTCCGGGGCTTTCAACTTCTCCCGCGATCGTATATTTAATGCCCGCCAGTTTTACGGTTACAAATATATTTGCTTCCGCAGTAAAATAGTCTGCGAGCAATTTTTGTTCTACAATCTCTCTTATCTCTTCGGTGGTGTAGCCCAGCACACGCACTTCGCCCAACGTTGGAACGCGTATTTTACCATGGCTGTCAACGGCAAAACCGTCGTAATAATATCCCTCGTCCAGTGAATTGCTACCTCCTTCTCCGCTTTCACTGCTGCTACCGCTGGAAGAAGGATTAAATAGGGCCACCAGGTTTTGATCAAGCGCTTTTATACGTATACTTAGCACATCATTAATCTGAACTCTGTAGGGGCGCTGCTGGAGATCAACGGAAATCAAACTATCTTGGACGTTCGTACTTTCTTGTAGATACGTAAGGTTTTTTGTGGGAATACAGGACGCTAAAGTCATCAGCATTATCACAATAACTATATAAAAAGGACTTCGCATAGCTTGGAATTGCTAAACGTAAAGATACTTTTTATCGACAAACTACCAAGTATATAGTTTTCTTTAACACATAAAATCCTTCAATCTGCACGCTATACTGTTTCTCTTGGGTAGAAAATTGTTTTCACTTTAATCCTTCCCTCGAAATTTTTCCGTTTGTTCAAAAACATGGGTCAGCAAACGCTGTTCGCAGGCGTCAAAATCTATATTGCGGCGCTGCATTACGACTTTAATAGTTTCGAAAGCCTTATCCATCCTGTATGTAGCCATACCAGCACTGCCGCCCCAGCTAAAAGAAGGAATAAAATTGGTGGGGAAACCGCCTCCGTAAATATTAGCAGCGATCCCTACCACAGTTCCGGTATTGAACATTGTGTTAATGCTACATTTGCTGTGATCGCCCATCATAAGACCGCAAAATTGAAGTCCGGTGCGTGTAAAAGCTTCACTTGAGTAATCCCATAGGCGCACTTCGGCATAGTTGTTTTTCAGGTTGCTTGTATTGGTATCTGCACCTATATTGCACCATTCGCCAATTACTGAATTGCCCAGAAAACCGTCGTGGCCTTTATTGGAATGTCCCATTAAAATGGAATTATTGATCTCGCCGCCCATTTTACAGTAAGGCCCGGCCGTTGTGGGACCATAGATCTTAGCACCCATTTTTACTACTGAATATTCTCCAAGCGCAAAAGGTCCGCGTATCAGGCAACCTTCCATCACTTCACTATTCTTTGACAGATAGATAGGCCCTGCTGAAGCATTGAGAACTCCCGTTTCAATTACCGCGCCTTCTTCAAGAAAAATCTGCTCCTTATTGATACAATGTACCGAATCTGAAATGGGCTGCGAAGTACGCCCATGCGTAAGTAATTTGAAATCTTCCGCAATCGCCCTACCATTTTCTGTAAATAGATCCCAGGTATGGCTAATACGAAAAACGGCCTCTTTTGGGCAATTATTGACTTTAAAACCTTCAAAATTGGTGAGATTTGTATGTTCACTTCGATAGGCAATGAGTTCGTTTTCATTATAGACAGCCTCGCCCATTTCTAAGTTTTTTACCAAATCAACCAAGGTTTCCGTAGGTAAATAGGAAGCATTGATCAGCACATTATCCTCACTTTCTTTCAAGGGAAATTTTTCTGACAAATACGCTTCGGTTCGTGATGATGTGGAAGCATTCAAGTTCTTTTCCCACTTTTCCCTGATCGTTAAAATCCCTATAAGCAGAT
>JBBPYO010000138.1:0-5312 GCA_038199845.1 Flavobacteriales bacterium | reverse complement strand
TAAGGCTCCAATAAAGTATAATATTCAAAATATTCCAAAGGCATTTTTTCCATGGCAAGATCCAGCAGTTCTTTGGCTTTGTCATCCTTACCTTCCTCAATGAGTTGTTCTACTCCGCGGGCTATGTTACCACGATATGTGATCCCATTACGTCTCGTTTCCGTATCATAATAAAGATCGGGATCGCCACTATTACCCCAGTACCAGTTAGTAACAATATTATAGAATTTATCACTATCTATTCTTCCCATATCATAAGGATTTCGTGGATCTATAGGTGTTTTAACCGGAACTAACTTATACGCAACTCCATCCAGCTGTAAATAATCCTTCATCCAGAGGTAATCGTCATCGCCAAAACTTCCACCGGTAAAATAAATGGGTCTTTTCCAGTCATTATTAGCGATAATATCAAGCATTAATAGTCGATTTTTATACAGAACATCGCCTTTAATGCTGAGTGTTACCTTGTCTACAATTAGGTCAGCATCCTTTTCAGGAACGATATTATTTGCAAGCACAATGCTTTTATCAACTGGAATAACTACATTTTTTGATGGAAAAGTGTTCACCATCGTTCCGCTTTGCAGTTCGGCCATAGTGCGCGGGTCGTCGCTTGCGATCCAATCCATCCATTGTTTAATATTCAAAGTATCTTTAGTAGTTGGTTTAAAGAAAACCGCATCCCTTGTACCTGTGAGATATTTATCACGTGTAAGCTGCGACGGTATGGGATCACTATCGTACGCCTTTTTCTTCATATCGTCTATATACCACGAGGTCTGAAAGAGACTTGTATTTACGATACGTACATCTGTGCGGTAGCCTTCGATTTCCTGTGCGTACCAAAGGGCAAAGGTGTCATTATCACCTATCGTAAAAAGTATGGCGTGCTCATCGCAGGAGTCCAGGTACATTTTTGCCATCGCCAGTGCGGTTTTTCGGCCAGAGCGGTCGTGGTCGTTCCAGTTTTCTGAAGCAAGCACCACGGGTACGGCCAGCATACAGACCACGGTGACAATGGGCAGGACAATTTTTGGTTTTGCATAATCTTTGAGCATGTCAAAGAGAGCATAAACGCCAAAACCGATCCATATCGCAAATACATAAAAGGATCCTACCAGGGCATAATCGCGCTCTCTCGGTTCAAACGGTCTTTCATTAAGGTAGATTTTTAACGCTATGCCGGTAAAAAGGAAAAATACCAGCAGCACCCAGAAGTTCTTTTTATCCCGGCTAGCCTGAAAAATTAAACCGAGCAAACCAAGAATGAGCGGAAGGAAGAAATATGTATTTCGGGCTTTGTTGTTGAGTACATCGCTGGGTAAATTATCTTGAGAGCCTATATGTGCGTCATCTATAAAACCAATACCGCTGAGCCAGTTTCCGTTAAGGTCATTATAGTTACCCTGTATATCATCCTGCCGACCTGTAAAATTCCACATGAAATAACGCCAATACATGTAGCCTATCTGAAAATCGAACAGATAGCCCATATTATCGACAAAACTTGGTTTTTCTACATTGATATATTCCCGAATTTGCATCAGGAATTTTTGATAACCGTCATCATCTATACGTCCTACCGCATAATCAGATTGAAATTTACCAATGGCCTGTTGTAGTTCCTTGTTCGACGTATATTCTGGTTTTACGGTAAATTTCAAGGGACCCGTAAACTTCATGTAATTTGCAATATGTTCCGTGCTCCACATTCTGGGAAGGAAAGATTTTTGCGCATCATCAGTATTCTGTACTGAATTTTCCCAATCGTTTACTATAATATATTTTCCGCTAGCAACGTCCTTCTCATAGTTGGGCTTATCATCTACATAAGGATTATCTGGATCTAGGCCGCCAAAAACCTCGGTAAACTGAGGGCCATAAAACAAAGCGTGACCTCCATATTGCTCTCTGTTATAATAGGCGAGTAGTTCTATTGCGTTATCCGGGTGATTTTCATTAATGGTTGTACCCGCATTTGAACGGATGGGAAGCATCAACCAACTAGAAAACCCTATAAATATAAAAAGGATACACAGGAGAAAAGTATTGAGCTGATAGTAAGATTTTTTCTTTGTATAGCGGAACAGATAATAAAAAGCCGCAACAAATATCAGTCCGGCGATGATTGTACCGCTGTTGAAAGGTAGCCCAAAGGTGTTCACAAAAAAGATTTCGGCATAGCCGAAAAAACTTAAGGTATAGGGAAGCAGGAATTTAAATATAAAAAGTAGAATGGCGATTACCACAACATTGGCAATGATAAAATTGGTTACCGTGACCGGTTTATAATTTTTAAAGAAATAAAGAAAACCAATAGCCGGAATAGTCAACAGCGCCATAAAGTGAACACCAAAAGAAAGACCAATTACAAAGCAGATTAGAATTAACCAGCGGTTGCCGCGTGGTTTAAACATATCACGTTCCCAGAGCAGTGCAAGATAAAAGAGCAACGCCAGTAAAAAAGTGGCCATTGCGTACACTTCGGCCTCTACGGCGTTAAACCAAAAACTATCTGTAAAAGTAAAAGCGACAGAACCTACGAATGCGCTTGCAAGAATAGCCCAGGATTTTGTAACCGTTAGCGACTCTTTAGAGCGTTTGAGAAGTTTCAAAAGTAATAAACTGATGGACCAGAACATAAAAAGCACCGCAAAAGCAGATGCCAGGCATGACATAAAATTAACGGCCACTGCGATATATGTGTTGTCTGGGGCAAAAGTGGAAAAGAAAGCGCCCATCATCTGGTACAGTGGTGCCCCGGGAGGGTGGCCGATTTCCAGTTTTGAGGAGGTGGAAATATACTCGCCCGCATCCCAGAAACTGGCGGTGGGCTCAACGGTTAGGCCAAAAGTAGTGAGTGCAATGGCAAAAGCCAACCATCCAAAAATTCTATTGTACTTCCTAAAACTGAAGTCATTCATAAGGTCAAAATTGTCTATGGTGGCGAATTTAAGCATTTATTATATATGCAATCCTACTTTTAGGCAAACGGATAGAAAAGGGGGTTATTTTCTGTTCATGAAATTATTGAGGAAAAGTTTGTATAACTAAAAGTTTGTTTTAAATTTGCACCCGAAATATATGCTACGGCATTTTTTTAGTGAGCAAGCTAAACGGTTTTTAAAAATCGGTATCCTTAATCACTTTTTTTATTGGCCTATGGTGTAACTGGCAACACGTCTGTTTTTGGTACAGAAGAGTCTAGGTTCGAGCCCTAGTAGGCCAACCACTTAATTTGAAATCCGAATCATTTTATGGTTCGGATTTTTTCATTTTCAATAGAAGTTAAAGAGCTAGAAGTGATGTGCTGAAAATCCTGCGCGAAGAATGCTTTAGCTGACAAAAAGAGAAACCCTCAACTATAAATAGTTGAGGGCTTTGTTATTTTATAGGGGGGAAGTTGATGGATTGAACTTCATGTTATTATATCAGATAAAACTTTTATCATACTTTTCATATGAGCAACTATCCCAACGGAGCTTCATTCAGATTGGATATCTCATTCTAGATAGTCTGATAATTTGGTGTCGATATTTTTTCAATTTTATTTATCAGTACTTACAATTCAGAATTTTTTTTTAAACACAAATTTATTAGCCAGAACAATCTCATTTTCTGAAATCGTGTGCGGTCTATTGTCATAGATTTGAACATGTACTGAAGCGTTCATGTTATTCATTATTTTTTCGGTTTCCCTTACTCTTTCCACGGGAACATGTGCATCAGGATTTCCTGATCCTATAAAAATGGGAGTTCCACTGAAATCCCCTTTATAATTTTCAAGATAAATTTGATCTCCTATAAGTCCGCCGGTAAAAATTGCGACGCCACCAAATTTATCTGCATTTCGGGTAACAAATTCAGCTGTAAGACATGCTCCCTGTGAAAAGCCAGCGAAATAAATATTTTCAGAAGCAATTTCTTTAGACTTGAGGTCACTTAGAATATCTTCCAGAATATTCAAAGTCGATGATAGCCAGGGTTCGTTTTGAGCAGTTGGCGCAAGAAATGAATAGGGATACCAGGTATTATTAGTTGCCTGTGGCGCAATAAGTGCAAAACCCTCTGTGTTTAAATTATCGGCGAGCGAAAGAATATCATGTGCCGTTCCTCCACGGCCATGTAATAAAATAAGTACCTTTTCTGCTTCAGAAATATTTTTTCCTCCGGTAATGATATTTTTTGAATGCATTATTCTTAAATTTTAATAAGTTCGGAGCAAAGGACATATTGACCTTAACTCCGAACTTATATATTAATGATTGATTCCAGGCAGTGCTTTTTCAATCTGAGCCCTGACCGTTTCATATCTTTCTGGCAATTGAAGTTTTGTTCCCAATTCCTCCACGGTCTCATCTGTAGCGAATCCAGGATTATCTGTTGCGATTTCAAAAAGTACCCCGCCCGGTTCTCTGAAATACAGAGAGAAAAAGTAATCCCGATTGATCTTTTCGGTGATCTGCAAACCTTTTTCTAGAACTTTTTTTCTCATTTCCATGAGCGTTTCTTCGTCTTTTACCCGAAAAGCAACATGATGGTTTGTGCCGCCCGCGTTATTTCCTCTGGGAAGACCAGCATCTTCTAAAATATCAACTATGGCAGCATTTTCAACAGCATCAGTTCTATAACGGGTATATTTACCCTCCGTTTCAATTTCGGTATAGCCAAGAATATCGGAAAGGACTTCAGCTGTGGCCGCCTTATTTTTCAGGCTTAGGGTAACGGAATGAAAACCTTTTATGGAAGCTTTTCCAGTTACTTCTTCAGTCTCAAAACCCTTCCTTTTATCATCATTTTTGGCTTCGATCAGGCTCAGGTTCAATCCGTCAGGATCTTGAAAAGATAGTTTCCGTTCTCCAAATTGTTCACTAATTTGAGAATGGCGGACATTTTTTTCTTCAAATCGGTCTTTCCAAAATTCCAGGCTGCCTTTCCGTACAGAATATCCAATTTCGGTTGCCATCCCTGAACCATTAGTCCCCTTTCTTACATTGGCCCAAGGAAAAAAGGTTAAAATAGTTCCGGGGGTTCCAGTTTCATCACCAAAGTAAAAATGGTAGGTATGTGGATCATCAAAATTAACCGTTTTTTTTACTAATCTAAGGCCTAAAACCTTTGAATAGAAGTCATAATTTTTTTGCGCATCTCCCGCGATTGCGGTAATATGATGTAATCCTAAAATTTTATTTTCCATGATTTTATTGTTTATGCTGCTGCTTATTATTGTACAAAGATCAGAATATCCTATCGCGAAATGATTCACATAGGTTAATTTCGACAGAGATTATAAATCAGTATCAATAAAG
>JBBPYO010000137.1:0-4752 GCA_038199845.1 Flavobacteriales bacterium | reverse complement strand
TAAACAGGTAACATAACGCCTTCCGACTCCAATTTCTTGTATGAAAAACCAATATTTTCCAACCATTCAAGGCGGGCGAGTTCTAGATATGACGCGTAATTGCCATGATGTACGACACCCATTTGGTCAGTTTCGGAGTAGCGTACTTTCAGTGTAGATTTATAGGTAAACATAGGTTTATTAACAATTAAAATTAGATATAAAATTCTGATGTAGCATGCACAAAAAATACAGCAAATGCAACCCTTATTTTTTTTTTATTTACATATTTTGTTCACATATTTGCCCAGCATTAAATGAAGGAAATATGTCCCTTATCTTTCCGATTTTTAAAGCTTCTATAATTAGAAAAACAACTTAAAACTTAACCTCACCATGAGTATGACTGCGCAAACAGTTTGGGATAATTGCCTCCTGTTTATTCAGGACAATATCACAAAGCAGGCTTACAAAACCTGGTTTGAGCCTATTAAGGCCGTAAAGCTAACAGACAACGCCCTAAGTATCCAAGTTCCCAGCAAATTCTTTTATGAATGGCTGGAAGAGCATTATGTAAAATTACTTAAAGTATCTTTAACAAAAGAACTTGGAGAAACCGCTAAGCTTGTGTATGTCATTAGGATGGAAAATACCTATGGCAATAAGCAGCCCTTTACTGAAAAGATCCCTAGCTCAAACCGGGCGAACTCCTATAAATCACAGGATGTTGATGCCCCCTCAAAGAATAAAAATACCGAACTCCGGAACCCTTTTGTAATCCCTGGAATACGTAATTTGGAAATTGAGTCCCAACTCAACCCCATTTATAATTTCGACAACTTTCTGGAAGGAGATTCCAACAGGCTCGCGCGCTCCGCTGGTATTGCGGTTGCAAATAAACCTGGTGGTACCTCTTTTAATCCGCTGCTTATTTTTGGCGGTGTAGGTCTGGGCAAAACACACCTTGCCCATGCAATAGGCGTCCAGATCAAAGATAAGTATCCCGATAAAACCGTACTTTATATTTCGGCGGAAAAATTTACCCAGCAGTATATTGAAAGCGTAAAAAAGAATAATCGTAACGATTTTATTCACTTTTATCAGATTATCGATGTGCTCCTCGTTGATGATATCCAGTTCCTATCTGGAAAGGCGGGAACTCAGGATGTATTTTTTCACATCTTTAATCACTTGCATCAAAACGGCAAACAGGTTGTACTTACCAGTGACAAAGCGCCTGTAGACATGCAGGATATTGAACAACGATTACTTTCTCGTTTTAAATGGGGTCTTTCAGCAGAATTACAGACGCCCGGTTTCGAAACCCGAGTAAGTATTATCAAGAATAAGCTGTATCAAGATGGTGTGGAAATGCCGGAAGAGATTGTGGAGTTCCTGGCGAACAATATTAAGACGAACATCCGCGAACTGGAGGGTGCAATTATTTCGCTCATCGCACATTCTTCGTATGACCGCAAAGAAATTACGCTTGATCTGGCCAAAAAAATTGTTGAAAACTACGTAAAACATACTAAAAAGGAAGTTTCCATAGAATATATTCAGAAAGTAGTGAGTGATTACTTTCAAATGGATGTTGAAACACTGCAATCTAAAACCCGAAAACGACATATAGTACAGGCGCGTCAACTCGCGATGTTCTTTGCTAAGCGGCTCACAAAAGCATCGCTTGCCAGCATAGGCTCGCAAATAGGTCAGCGTGATCACGCCACCGTACTCCACGCCTGCAAAACGGTAGATAATCTTTCTACGACTGATAAGCAGTTCAGGAAATATGTTGAAGATCTCAATAAAAAATTGACCAGTTAAACCAACTTTAGTTTTTGGTCCTATAAGTTTAAAAAACGGCCTAAAACGATTAAAAATCAATTGGAAATCAGCAAAAATCGACAAATTTTTCATCGTATATGAAAACAAAAATACTCATGGTTTGCCTGGGCAATATTTGTAGATCACCCCTAGCGGAAGGTTTGCTGAAGTCTAAACTTGATACTGAAAAATTTGTTGTTGATTCCGCCGGTACAGGGCATTGGCACATCGGTAAAGGGCCAGATCCTCGCAGTGTTAAAGTCGCGCAAGCACATAATCTGGATATTAGCGCACAGCGCGGCATGCTTTTCCAACCTGAATTTTTTGAACAGTATGACCATATTTTTGTGATGGATCAATCCAACTATCGCGATGTAACCGCGATGGCGCGTAACGAAGAAGAACGCCATAAAGTACACCTCATTCTTGAAGAACTTTTCCCTAAGGAGCAGGTTGAAGTTCCCGATCCTTATACGGGAGGCGATCAAGGCTTTGAAAATGTGTACCGAATGCTTGATGAGGCGACCGATAAAATCGCTAATCGCCTATAGGATAATAAGATATAATTCTATATCTTTCTAGATAATTTTTATCCGGATCCTATGAAAAAACTGTTACTTTCTCTTATTTTTCTTTTATCCTCAGTTACATTTTACGCCCAAAAATTAGGGATTGAGCCTTTTGCATCTGGTTTTGACCGTCCTTTAAATATACAAAACGCCGGTGATGATCGACTTTTTGTTGTAGAGCAGGGCGGACTAATCAAAATTATCCACGCAGATGGGAATGTTGATGACACGCCATTCCTAGATTTGAGCAATTTAGTAAGTACTGGCGGCGAACGCGGACTTCTAGGTCTCGTTTTTCATCCCAATTACACAGATAACGGTTTTTTTTATGTGAATTATACAGACGCTGTTGGTAGTACCCAGATTTCGCGTTTTAGCATAAGTGATACTGATCCCGATCTAGCAAATGCAGCCAGCGAACTAAAAATGCTGAATCTTGAGCAGCCTTTTTCAAATCACAATGGCGGATGTCTTGCTTTCGGCCCCGATGGTTATCTCTACATTGGTCTTGGAGATGGCGGTAGCTCCGGCGATCCCGGTGACCGCGCGCAGAATACTTCCCTATTGTACGGTTCTCTTTTAAGGATAGATGTTGATAAGAAACTCCCCTACTCCATTCCTGCAGATAATCCTTTTGTGGGCGATGATTCTCAACGGGATGAAATCTGGGCTTTTGGTTTAAGGAATCCCTGGAAATTCTCTTTTGATAGCGCCAGTGGAAACTTATGGATCGCAGATGTGGGACAGGGTACTTTTGAAGAAATCAATAGATTATCAGCAACCATAGCGGGCTCAAATTATGGTTGGAGATGCTATGAGGGAAATACTGTTTTTAATGATGCAGGAAATTGCCCAGATGAGTCCAATTTGACTTTTCCCATAGCCGTTTATTCCCATGAGAACGGAAGAGCTTCCATCACTGGTGGTTATGTATACCGTGGCGAACGCTTTCCCAGTTTACAGAACAAATATATTTTTGCAGATTTTGTGAGTGGTGAACTTGCCATGCTTGATGCAAATGATGATACGGGCGCAATCACGTATTCTGATCCTTTCGAAAATACCGGTTTCAGCAGTTTCGGGATTGACAATGACGGTGAACTATACGCTGCCGGACTTCTATCGGGAACTATTTATACTGTTGTTGATAATGATGCACTTAGCCTTGAAACGTTCAATAAACAATCTATTACGCTTTATCCCAATCCCGCAAAAGATATACTTCATGTGAACATTAGAAAGCGGGATGCTTACGTCCGTATTTCTATTTTTGACATTCTGGGCAAAAAAATATTTACAAAAAGCTTAACTTCGACCGAATCACAAATTGATATTTCAACCTTTAAAAAGGGCATTTATCTGGCTCAGTTTGAAAATCCAGAATCCGTGTCTTATACCCAAAAGCTAATCATTCATTAAATATGCATCAATTTAAGGCTGCAGGAAAACTATACCTCATTCCAACTACACTAGGCGACACCCCACCACTGGAAGTTTTACCACTTTCGGTCAAGAAAATAATCGAGCAGACCGATGAATTTATAGTAGAAAATGAGAAATCTGCCCGAGCTTTCATCAAAAGGATCACGCCAAAAAAACGACAGCCGTCACTCATTTTACACACCCTTAATAAACACACTGACCCAGCGGATTTGCCAGCATACTTAAACGCCTGCGAGCAAGGAAAACCAGTAGGTATTCTCTCTGAAGCAGGAGCACCAGGTATTGCAGATCCCGGTGCAGAAATCGTAGCTATGGCGCATAGGCGCGGGATTCAAGTGGTTCCGCTCGTAGGACCTTCCTCCATTCTTATGGCCATGATGGGAAGTGGTTTAAATGGTCAGAATTTTGCTTTTAATGGCTATCTACCCATTGATAAGCAGGAGCGCCGTAAGGAAATTAAACGGCTGGAACGTATTTCTTTGGAATTAAATCAAGCACAATCGTTTATTGAAACTCCCTACAGAAACACTGCAATGCTTGAAGAACTGACCAAGACACTAAATGATCAAACGCAGCTCTGTGTGGCCTGTGATATTTCATTACCCACAGAATTCATAATCACGCAACCGATAACCGAATGGATAAGAAAACTACCAGATCTTCACAAAAGACCCGCAATTTTCATTATTCAACAACTGATTAAATAGGCTAATAAATTAGCTTAAAAGGTCAATTGTAGCCCAAAAACACCGATTTTGTTTTTTTTCGCTCGAAAATAGCCTTATTTGATTAAAAATGCTCTTTGCATTAGGAATTGAAGTGAATTTGCCTGCCCCTAACGAGAGCAAGTTTCTTTGGGAGGAACGAGCAAAAAGATGGCACCGTAAATTCCGATCCGAAGGGAAACGTCCAGAAAGAGTTGAATGTTGCATAT
>JBBPYO010000136.1:0-3110 GCA_038199845.1 Flavobacteriales bacterium | reverse complement strand
ATGCGTACAAATAAATTTTTCCGAAGGTAGTTTTTCTTCAATTGCGCTTATTTTTTCGCGTACCGTATAAATTTTAGTCGCGCTGTAAATTTTGACATAATCGCTAAGACTTTCCACATAAAAAATGTCCTCAAAACTGATTTTTACCATTGGTCTATCCATTTTTATAAAGATGAATTCGGATTCAGGTTCCGTTTTTGAGAGACTTTTCGCTGTACTTTGATACAAATTAAGATAGGTTTCTACTTCTTTTAAAATTTGAGCGATAAAAAAGAATGAACTTGAGAAGGGAGCAATTAGCTAATCCAATTTTAAAAATATAATTATTCCGTTAAATTCAATTTTCAAAACTTAAAATTGGCTAATATAAAAACGGCAATTATCGAGTAATTTTCGCCTGTTTAGTAGTATAAATTAGACTTTTTTATCTAACCTCAACATTAGAAAATATTAAACCTCACATGTTTTAAAAAACTGTGAGGTTTGACATTTTTAGCTGTTAATATCCAGCAATACAATTCATAGTTTGTAATTAAAACTTCATAAATTTTTATCTCCTTCTATTTCCCGATTTAAAATCCCGGCTCTAATAAGAAGCACGACTCCACTTAAAGCAAGGCCAATGCCAACAGTTCCGCCAATGACCCAATAATACCAAGGATCAGAACTATGTTTCCAATGGCCAGATTCCATCGCAAGACTTAAACCAGAACCAAAAAGAAGTGCGCCAAAGAAACCATTTAACCACCATTTGCTACGTTTTGAACGTGCCATTTCTACCTTCCTATCATTTTCCGAAGTAAAGCGGCACTTGTGCTTTTGCCATACAATTTTTGATCAGGATCCATGATATGTGTTTCGGTAAGATCTCCAATAAAAACCGGCTCAAAACCAATATCTTCAATGAGTTGGCGGGTTACATCTTGCGCTTTGCTGCTTTGTGCGGCAAAGGGAATGGCCAGCTTATCTCCATCGCCAAAAGCGCGGTCTTTTAAATGTTCAGCATAAATAGTGTTGAAAGCTTTTGCGGTAAGCGCAGTTCCGAATTTCATCGCGGTATATTCCGAGGCATTACTGTTAGAATCTTTTATATCCTGCGCCATTTTGCCGTCACGCTCAGGATAGGGATTTGTCGCATCAATTAGCACTTTACCACCAAATTCTCCGGCATAAATTTCTGCTAGTTCATCAATCGCCATAAAAGGTACTGCAAGCAGATAAACATCTGCATTTGCTTCAAAAGCTTCGGCCACGCTTACGGCTTTAGCTTTATCATTTGTCTGTCTTACAAGATCTTGAAGCTGTTCGGGATGACGACTGCTGAATAAAACATCATGTCCTGCCTTTGCCCAGTGCAAGCCCAAATTTCCTCCTATATTTCCACTTCCTATAATTCCTATTTTCATGTCTAATTTATTAGAATTGTTATTATTATTTTTATTGGTTCGATTTTGAACAAAGCATCACTTTAAGATGACCACTTCTCGATAAATTTTTATTTCCGTTGTCGCGCCAACCAAAAACACTCGAAGTGACTAGGGAGCAGTCTTACGTCTTTTCTCTCTATTCTTTTTATCTGCTTTTAAAAACTTCAATCGACTCCAACCCACCAATGTTCAAATTGTTGCTTTAGCAATTTTAAATTGACTTTTTCACCAATTTTCGGTGTAAGCAATTGAAGCGAATCGTCATTTTTATGGAGTTCCACAATCCATTTTAAAGGTTCATCCCAAGCATGATTGGCCAAAGCAAACTTCGAGGAATGAACTGGTAACAATCGTTTTGCTTTTAAATCTTTTGCGGCTTGAAGCACTTCTTTAGGGTGCATGTGAATGTATTTCCAGTTGTCATTATATTGTCCGTTTTCAAGAATTACCAAATCAAAAGGGCCAAATTGTTCCCCTGATTTTTTAAAATGCATATCATAACCGCTGTCGCCGCCTATAAAAATCTGGTAGGAAGGCGTCTTTAAAATAAAGGAAGTCCACAATGTGCCATTACGTTTAAAACGTCTTCCCGAAAAATGCCGTGCGGGAACGGTGTGCACTTCTAAATCATTTTTCAGAAGAATGGTTTTGTTCCAATCGCGTTCTTCAATGCGTTCCTTTTTATATCCCCAGTACAATAGATGCGCGCTTACGCCCAACCCACAGATCACTTTTTTAATTTTTGGACGTAGGGCAGTCAGCGTTTTAAAGTCCATGTGATCCCAATGGTCATGGCTTATGAACAGATAGTCTATTATTGGAATATCTTCTGCATCATAAATATCGCTCCCTTTAAAGGATCGAATAGAGAACGGAACTGGAGAAGCTGATCCGCTAAAAACGGGATCAACCAAGATCTTTATCTCGCTAAGTTGCATAAAATAGGAAGAATGACCAAACCAAACTACCACATCTTCGGAAGGATCCAATTGAAATAAATTGGTTTTAATAGATGGTAGCGCAGTTTTTGGTCTGCTACGGTCGCTTTTGCCAAATATAAAATTTTTCAAAACCTCAAAATATCCCACACCTTCGGTAAGGGCAGGAGTGTCATTTAAATTTTCAAAAGCAGCCGATGTCTTATTATAAACGGGAGATTCTTCTATTTGCAGAAGATATTTTCCGGAAGGTTTTTTGCCAAACTTTGGTTGCATAAAAAATACAATGGCAAAGAGAATAATAAGGACAAAAACTAAAAGGATAATCATGCTATTTTTTTCTAAACAAAAGGAGTTAAGATTTCTGCAGGAAAAATTGATTCTTCATATATAGCATCTAAGACGCTTAATGCCTAGAATCTACATTTCTGTCTTCTTTGGTAAACTCAAGCATCCAGCCGGGATATTCTTTTGGTAACTGGCTGATTTCGTCAAGATTCTTTAATTCGTCTTCGGTAAATTGAATTTCTGTCGATTTTAGATTATTAGCAAGCTGTTCTTCATTTTTTGCTCCAATAATGACGCTAGTCACTGCTTTTTGCTGCAGTAACCAGGCGATGGAAAGCTGTGCCACAGAAGCACCTTTCTCTTCGGCCATAGGCCGAAGCACATCTACAATATCAAATGCTCTTTCTTTATTTACAGGAGGAAAGTCAAAATCGTCCCTTCTGCCACCAGTTTTTGT
>JBBPYO010000135.1:0-4766 GCA_038199845.1 Flavobacteriales bacterium | reverse complement strand
GCAATTTGGCCGTCCTATTGCCAGTTTTCAATTGATACAGAATCACCTCGTTGAAATGGTTTCAAACCTGACCGCCATGCAAACTTTGTGCTTTCGGTTATCGGAAATGCAAGATGCCGATATTTTGAGCGATGAACATGCATCATTGGCCAAAGTATTCTGCTCTATGCGAACACGTGATGTAGTGAGCCGCGCCCGCGAAGTCATGGGCGGTAACGGGATTCTGTTGGAATATGATGTCGCGCGTTTTGTGGCAGATGCCGAGGCGATCTATTCTTATGAGGGAACGAAAGAGAT
Organism: Flavobacteriales bacterium; assembly: GCA_038199845.1. Lineage (GTDB taxonomy): Bacteria > Bacteroidota > Bacteroidia > Flavobacteriales > Flavobacteriaceae > Leeuwenhoekiella. The sequence goes on along the minus strand of JBBPYO010000135.1, from coordinate 4,469 downwards.
CAATTCGCTAATCGTAGGAAGAGCAATTACTGGATTCAGTGCTTTTGTGAGTTAGACGCGTTTATATTCGTTCATAAATAGATAAAATTAAAGTCGGAAAACGTCAATTATCTAATTTTAATCGGCTAAAATGACTTAAAATCAGCCATTTATTGGCTAAAAGCTAAGTAAAATTTAAGATGTCTTTTACGAATACACATGATTTTAGCGGTAACTTTATAGTGATATAAATAACCAAAACATATTTCAATTATGAAAACTAAAATTTTGAGTGCGTTAGCAGTATTGGGTTTTATGCTCATAGGTTCTGGGGCAATGGCACAAAACACCATGGATGATCAAAATATGAACACTGGTCAGAAAGAGATGACTCCCAAAGCTATGATGACAAAATTGGATCAAAATGGCGATAAGATGATCAGTAAAGAAGAAGCTGATGTTGAAGAAGGCGCTATGCTTACTGATATGTTTGATATGGTTGACACTTCCAAAGATGGCATGGTCAGTATGAAAGAGCTGAAAGCACATGACAAAATGATGAAGAAAGACATGAAAAAGGGAATGAAGAATGAAAAGATGAAAATGGAAAAAGAGGTGGATAGTATGGATTACTAAGCTGTCTTTTTTTCACAAAACAGGTTTAGAAAGCCAAATGTGTAATGCATTTGGCTTTTTTTATTTGAAAACATCAACTGATTTGCAGACTATAAAATTTAATGTCTAAATGTTTAATCATTTTCATTTGAAGCTTACTTTCCGCACGTTGCGCAAAAAATTGATCAGATATTTATACTATATAAAATATTCGTTCTCTATTTAAATATTTCTAGATAATCATCAAATACATACAGCTTATCTCGCTTTCCTCCAGTAATCTCCTTGAGTATTTCCAAATCTTCTAAATCTGCCAATAAATTATATGCCGTTCTTTTAGAAACTTCTGCTACCTCCATAATTTGTGTGACTTCGATCATGGGGCGTTTAAATAAATAACTCATTACCTTTTGAGCATTATTGGCCTTAGAGCCCAAACCCTGTATTTTCAGTTCCGTTTCTTTTTTCAGTTTTAAGATTGTATCAAAAGTGTTCACTCCACTTTTAGCTGTTTCAATAACACCAACTAAAAAAAACTTAAACCATTGTCTAAGATCATTATGGGTTCTCACACGGGTTAAATTATCATAATAAAGTATCTTATTTCGCTCAAAAAAGTCTGAAAGATAAAGAATAGGGCGTTTAAGAATTTCTTTGTCAACCAAGTACAAGGTTATCAATAAGCGGCCCACCCTACCATTACCATCTAAAAATGGATGTATGGTCTCAAATTGATAATGAATTAAAGCGATTTTGAGCAAATCAGGAAAATAAATGGATTCATTATGAGCAAAATGCTCTAAGTCACTCATTAATTCAGCAATAGAAGTATGTGTAGGAGGTACAAAGACGGCATCGCTTATGGATGCTCCTCCTATCCAATTTTGACTGGCACGAAAAGCACCTGGCATTTTATGCTCCCCACGCACCCCTTGAAGCAGCACTTTATGTGTTTCTTTGATTAAACGAGAGGAAAAAGGGATAGTGCCTAGCATTGCAATGGCCTGATTCATTGCAGCGATATAATTCTGCACCTCTTCCCAATCGTCTTTTTTTTCTGGATGCACATTCTCTATTTTGAGTAAAGCCTCTTCTATATTTGTCTGTGTGCCCTCTATACGACTACTTTGCGTTGCTTCTTTAACAACGTGCATACTGATAAAAAGATCAATATCCGGTATGTGTTCTGAATACATATCGAGGCGACCCAAATGGCGGTCTGCCTTAGAAAGAAGATCAAGAAGCTCCATATCTTGAAGCTCCCATTGTTTGTTTATGGGATCAGGCTGAAAACTCTTATAATAACCTTGATTGATTTTCGTTCCTGCTTTGAAGTTTTGCATCACTCTTGCTTAAATTTGCATTATCGCTTTAGCTATTGCAAAATATGACAAATATTTGCAATGGCAATTGTGTTATTGCAAGGAAGTAGAATAATTTGCAATAACAGCTGGACTTATTGTAATTTATCTTTTGTTTAAATATTTAACGGTAACAAATGGTGTGGAACTAAATATATTCTTTAATATGATTTTAAAAAACTAAGGAATCGAAATCATTCATTTGTAGAGCACTCTCAATTTTCTAATAATTTTACTTCAGATAAAATATATTTAAGACTACAATTTTGGAGCTTAACTTTAACATTGATTTCTTTTGTATTTATTTTTTTTTGTGAAAATAGAGCGATCAACTTTTGAGTAACTGAAGTCCAGACCTAAAACCCAACTTCAAGCACCAGCTTTTGCGTTTGTTTTTCAGATGCTTCGTTATCTAAATACTCCTTAATGATATTTAACTCCGCTTTTGATGTCTTGTTTCTGAAACCCCCCAACGGCTATCGAAAAAGGCAAGCTATAATTTTAAACTGGATTAGTGCAATGCCTGAAAAACTAATCAGCTTTCAGACTATAAAATACAATACCTATACGTTTGATATGATCTACTAAATCTGGATTCCCTATTTTATGATAAATGGAAAGGTCAATTTTATACGGTAAAAGCAGGTCGTAAAGCTCTGTTTCAACAGTAAATAGTTTGGATAGATTGAGGTCATTACCTTTTAGGATAAGGTCAATATCAGAATAGGGCTTGTAATTTCCTTTAGCCCTTGAACCATAAAGTATGGCCGTTTTGATATTATTATGGTTTTGAAATACTGAAATAATTTTTTGAATATCTTCTTGATCTAATTCGTACATTATTTTTAGTTGAAGATATTGTTTTGAGGGTTATCCAGTTTTGCCTGCATATATTTTCCAAATTCGTCGAAAGCGGGATAATATAGGTTAATAATATCTTTAAAAATCTCATCCGCCATTTCCTCATTGTAAGTATAAGATGATTTATTTCGACTTTTGATCATATCCATCCAAACCTTGCCATCCTTTATAAGCGGCATTTGGAAAGCTTCCCTTACAGCATCCCGGGATCCACTTATACTGGGGTTTCCTTGATAAGTCGCATAATCTTTCTAACATTCCAAGCCAGTTCATGGGTGTATTCAAAACGCTGTATAAGCCCCTCTTTGATAATATCAAAACCAAAAATGAACCACTATGGACTGAAAGTCCATAGTTTCGGGCTGGTGACTCAAAGTCACCCAATGGTCAGTTCTCTAATATAAAGTCTGAGTTTTCACCATCACCCGGTTTTCTGTGGTGTTCCAGATATTCATTCACCATTTCATCGGTTATATTCCCTGTACTCCAACACCCATAACCTATTGCCCAAAAATGACGACCCCAATATTTGGACTTCAGTACAGGGAACTCCTGTTGTAGTTTACGTGAGCTCCGACCCTTTAGTTTCTTCACCAGATCACTTATGCTCATTGATGGTCGATATTCAATATGCATATGTACATGATCCTTGGATACAACACCCTTCAATATCAGTGCATCCTCAGCTTCGCATATTTGTATCAGAAGTGTCCGGCAACGGATTTGTATATCCACCATAAGAACAGGATAACGATACTTAGTACTCCAAACTATGTGCGCGGTCAACCTCGAAACCGTATGCCCATTGCTTCTATGGTCTGCCATAAAACAAAGGTAGGTTTTTTTAGAAGCTAAAGCGAAATGCACTAAAGTGCATAGTTTTAACTATTTATGAGACCAATAAAATCACTTTGAACTATCTCCTTATTTTCAGGATATTCCTTTTTTATTTTAGTAACGACTTCTTTTAGCTTAGCTAAAGCTTTATTAAAATTGCCAAACCGTTGCTCCCATCGTATATCCTTTTCACTCATACATGAAGGATTTTTAAATTAATTAGTAAAAATAGTGATTTCTTTGTCTTCTTTAATTTAACCAAGAAACAAGTTCAAAATATTAAAAATACTAGAAATTCAATAAAAAAGCGCCGAAAATGGTATCGATCTTTATCGCTAATTGTGCGTTTACTGATCTGATTTGAAGGATTTCGGCAAAGTCAAGTGCTCTGGGTCTCTTTTGAAATCTTATTGCGCAGTTCTGGGAATTTTTTCAGGTTCAGAATATATTTACTGCTCTTCATCGATTTTATCTTTCGCTCCAAACGCACTGCATGAAGATAATTAGCACATTTGAAACTGAGAAAGACCTCCCAATCACTAGCACTGGCCATAAAGCGATGTGTGTCCTATTCCGCTGTGTTCTGCTTTTCGATTCGGCCATCAAGCTCGTCCAAATGGCAGGCACCTGTGTAAAAACTATCGAGTGGCTTACCGTAAAGAATATAAGTAAAGACCAAATCGAAAAGCTTATAAATTAAAAAAGGGAAGCAAAACGCTTCCCTTTTGTGGTCCCACCTGGGCTCGAACAAGGGACCACCTGATTATGATTCAGGTGCTCTAAACAACTGAGCTATAGGACCGATTTACTGCCTTT
>JBBPYO010000134.1:0-2335 GCA_038199845.1 Flavobacteriales bacterium | reverse complement strand
CGCTACGTCATTCCGACAGCGCGAGGTACGAGCAACGAGGAATCACGCAAACAGTTCGAACAAAAGCAGTGCAGAAGAAAGATTACAAATGCTTCCAATAATTTTCAGTATAATAATTGCATTTTTGATTCAGCTCAACATTTCACTCGTATTGTGATCTCTCGTCACCGCTGAAAAAGTGGTTCCGTCGAGATGACGGAGGTGCTGGAGAAAATTCAAAGTCATTTCATTACGGTTTGTCATTTCGAAACGCTACGTCATTCCGACAGCGCGAGGTACGAGCAACGAGGAATCACGGACGCAACTAGCACAAAAGTAGTAAAGAAAAAAAATCGCAAATATTCTCAATATTTATATCGAAATACAATCCACTTAAGTTTTAGAATAATTTACTCATAACGAAGCGCTTCGATAGGATCCAGTCGTGCCGCTTTCACTGCGGGAAAAGAACCGCTGATCACCGCAACCAATAACGTGACCGCCGTAGCTGCTATCATTGCTCCCCAGGGCGTGGTAAAGTTGAAGTTGGCCACCGTAGAGATCGCTAGACCAATACCTATTCCCAGAATAATTCCCAGGATTCCGCCCAGTTGACCTACCATAATAGTTTCCATGAGAAACTGACCGGCAATGGTGGATTTTTTTGCTCCCAGCGCTTTACGAACACCAATTTCTCGCGTGCGTTCGGTCACCGAAACCAACATGATATTCATAAGTGCGATAGAAGACCCCAGCACGGTAATCAAACTGATGATCCATGCGGCCATTGACAGATATCCAGAAATATTCGAAATCTGATTAAGTAGGTCGTCGCTACGCTGCATACCGAAGTTATTTACTTCCACCGGCGACAATCCGCGAATGTTCCTGAATGTAATAATGGCATCGTCTTGAGCGCCTTCAATCATTTCTTTATCATCCACCTTAACGCTCACATCGTAATTGATATTTGGCTGTGTAAACATAGAGCGCGCCACTTGCACCGGAATCAATATCCTTAGGTCTTGATTATTACCAAAGGTTGCACCTTTTTCTTCCAGCAATCCAATGATTTTAAATTTTGTTCCGCGTACACTTATAGTTTTGTCTATGGGACTGATATTTTCAAAAAGGCCTTTGCTAAAATCACTTCCCAGCACGCATACATTACTATTATTCGAAATATCAAAAATATTAAAATCCCGTCCAGCCTGTAATTTCAGCCCTGCATTCAGAATAAAATTTTCATTCACGCCCAGTACGGAAACTTCAGGATCTGTTTTTTCGGTGTCATAACGGACTTCCGCAGTGCTTGTACCGGTAAAAGAAGTGGAAACATGAGTAAAGGGATAATCATAATTCTCTTCAAATTCCTTGACCTGGCGGTAACCAATGACCGGATTTATCTTTTCCCGTTCCCCGCTGCCCCTGCGCTGGGTAGTAAGTTCGTATCGTTGCAGGTTAAAGGTATTTGCACCCATGGAAGAAAAATCACTGCTTATCGTATTTTCAAGCGCACCCACTAAACTTAGAATCGCCACGAGCGCGGTAATTCCTATTGCGATAATAAGCACGGTAAGAATGGTACGCAGTAAATTACCCCGAATAGAATCAAAAGCAATACGGATATTTTCCCTGAAAAGTGAAAGCATAAATTATGTAATTACATCTATGTGTCTATAGTAGCGCCATAAAGTTACTGTTTTTGTAAAATAAGAGCGACATGCGGCCAATTTTTAGGATATTTGCAGCTATAAAATCCAACAATGGCCCAGAAACCAAGCATCCCCAAAGGTACCCGTGATTTTTCTCCCGAAGAAGTTTTACGCAGAAATCACATCATCAATATATTACGTCACAATTTTGAGCTTTTCGGCTTTCAACCTATAGAAACACCGTCTTTTGAAAATACCGACACCCTGATGGGAAAATACGGTGAAGAAGGTGATCGCTTGATTTTTAAAATCTTGAACAGCGGGGATTTTTTAAGCAAAACGAATGATGACGCATACGCCAAAAAAGATAGTAACGCACTGGCAAGTGAAATCAGTGAGAAAGCACTGCGCTATGACCTTACCGTGCCATTTGCGCGTTATGTTGTGCAGCACCAGAACGAACTTGAATTTCCCTTTAAGCGGTATCAAATGCAACTGGTTTGGCGGGCAGACCGACCACAAAAAGGGCGTTTTAGAGAGTTTTTGCAGTGCGATGCAGATGCCGTAGGTTCAGATTCGCTGTTGCAGGAAGTGACCTTCATTCAGTTATACGATGCGGTTTTTAACGATTTAGGGCTAAAAGGGGTCACCATAAAAATGAATAATCGTAAAATACTTTCGGGTATTGCTGAAGTTATTGG
>JBBPYO010000133.1:0-3672 GCA_038199845.1 Flavobacteriales bacterium | reverse complement strand
TAGATCCTGTTCCTTTATTATCAAAAAACGGTAAGGTGGCTTGGAAGTTTATGGGGCGTACAAAATTAGTTGAGAAAACGTATCGGCCAATACGAAGGCAGAATGCCAAGCGAACGTAGGCCAAAAACAATCCACCCTCTTTTAAAAATTAAAATTCTGGATTTTTTTGGCCTGTGTTCAAGACCTCTTGGACGAACCGCTTTGCCCAGAACTCAGTGCAGGGAGATGGGGTGAGGACTGCCTATAATTTTGGTTGCCACCTCCTGTCCCATTGAAAGTTTGTCGCAAAAACGAGCCTGTTTATGGGAGCTGGCGGGGCATTTGTCGCAAATTGCCAAGGGTCAAGAAACCACATACTCTTCAAGTAACTGGATGTCAGTGTTTTGAGAACGAAAAGGAGTGCTTAACATCGCATCGCGTGTTACCCTCTTGCTAATCCTTTTCTTCACGCCAAAGCGTGACGAAAATTTCTTACAATCTGGCCAAGGGCCAATTGCCATTTCAGGGAAATGGATTTCCGGTATGTTATTTTTAGATGGGTACGGTTATCGGCGAAAGTCAAAAATGGATAACCTTACGTAAAATTGAATGCTGGATTTCAGCAAAATAAAGATAGCTATTTTTATTGAACCAAAACATATTGGACAGAAAAAGACCCTTGAAATTCAAGGGTCCTTCAATTCATATTTTGACGTTTTTAAATACTGAACGCATATTTAAAGCTATACAGGTTTCGCAATGTTTCCTCCTCAATCATCACATCAGGATCGGTGCAGTGTTGCTTTGCATGCTTCCGGATATGATCGTCAAATTTTTGATCAACGTCCCTTTTGGAACTTTTCAAAAGGCGTTCCTGCGTCTCGCCTTTCAGTTCTGAAAAATTTAAATGGACCATGGTATGATCTATAAAAGTCCGTTATCCGCAAAGCTGTAGAAGTCTCCGTCCGGCGCAAGTATCAAATGGTCCAGAAGTTTGATGTCGAACATTTCCCCCGCCTTTTTGATTTTATCCGTGAGTTCCCTGTCCGCACTGCTGGCCCTCATTTTTCCGCTCGGGTGATTGTGGCCCAGTATTATGGCCACCGAGAGCGATTTGAGGACCACGGCAAAAAGAATTCTTAGGTCTACCAAAGTGGCCGTTAAACTGCCCTGTGATATCTGGTAAATACCCTTTACCCTGTGGCCGTTGTTCATAAGGAGTACTTTAAAGCATTCCTGTACCTCAATGTTGCCCCTGTCCCAATTGTCATATAGGATATTGGCGGCATCCTTTGAGCCCGTTACTTTTTTCCATGAACCTGACTTTATGCCCCCTTGGTAACTTATTTTTATTTCGTTAACTTGTGTTTTCATTATTGATATATTTTACGGTTATTGGTAGTGAAAAAAGAGGGCGCAACTTCTCACGGGAACGCCCTTTTCTATTTTAATACTCCCCAGGCAGCATCAGTGTGCCGTCCACAAAGAACAGGCGCAGTTCATCCAATGGGAAATCGGTGACGCTGTAGCGGTGGGTTTCAAAAATGTTACCGTTCCCGTCACTGTAGATCAGCTCCGCTTCATCCTGTTCTGCACTTGGAAGGCGGTTAAAGTCTATCGTGATGAAAAAGCTCTTTTTCATTAGGCTCTTTGCGATTACGGAGACGTCTGTAATGAGCCAGTAACAATCGGCAGCATTGGCCAGATATTTCATCCCCTCGGTATATCGGGTTTGTATTAATGGGATCTTATAGATTGTTTCAGATCCGCTGAACTGTTGCAATGCGACTTTGATTTCGTTAACTTGTGCTTTCATTTTAATTGAATTAAAGTGTTGATAAATAAGGGGGCGCTACTTTCGAGAGGAACGCCCCCTTTGATTTTGGATAGATCGGCTTAATCATTGCCGTTTTTAGTTCCCAATAAAAGGACCTCGTTGGCCTCCACTTCGGTAACATAGCGTTTGACCCCGTCCTTATCGTCGTAGCTTCGGGACCTGAGCTTTCCGCTCACCCCGATCTCCTTGCCCTTGCCCACATACTTTTCGACAATTTCAGCGGTCTTGCCCCAAGCGGTAACCGTGTGCCAGTCCGTGTTCTGGACCTTTTCGCCCTTGTCGTTTTTGTAGTACTCGTTGGTGGCGAGTGAAAAACGGGCTACTTTTTTACCGCTTTCAAGGTTAGTAATGGTTGGCTCCTGTCCAACGTTTCCAATTAACTGTACATGATTTTTTAAAGTACTCATAATAAAAGAATTAAATAATTATTAAAATGCTGCCCGAACCATTCAGGCAGTTTGCGTTTGTATTTTTTTGAAGTGGTTTACTTATTGTATCTAGAGCGTTTTCCTTTTTTGTTATTTTTGGTGCCGCTTCCCCTTTGATGTTTTTGTGAGATTTCATGATGTTGATTTTAGATTTACTTCCCGTAGTGCCGTCGCTGTTACCTTTTTTTGTTGCTTATACATTTTCAACATTTGGAATTGATAAGGACTTATAAAAGGGAGGCATGACCGGTTATGCAGTCAGTTCAACTTCGAAATGTTGGTATTTTGCATTCAAAAAGAGGTGGTGGCAGTAACGGTACGGGAGTGACTCTAAAAGTAATTGTGAAGCACAAAAAAATGGGAAGTGGTACCAAATGATAAAATGGGATTCCGATTTTTAGCGGGCTCTGTTCACGATTTCGGATTGGGAACGAAGCGTCCCTTTTGAGCGCAGCGGATCGGGTAGCGTAATGGAAAGCAGGGATCGGGGACTGTGTCCAAAACCTTTGTAGGAAAGCTCTTTGTCTGGAGTGAAGCTTTTCGCGAAGTGTAGCGGCAATGTGCTGACCGGCTTACAAATACAGATTATATTCGTAAAGTAGGATTTAAAGAGGACTTGACCTCGAACGTGTAGTTGAGAATGCCTACGCTGAGCCTGGTATAAGTAGAGCTTGGCCGCTTCCTGCTTTTTCTCGGGAATGGGCGGACAAGTAAAATTAAGAACGGAAGCTCTGGGGTTGTGTCGAAGACCTTCACAGGAAAGTTCTTTGTCCGGAGTGAAGCTTTACGCGGAATGTATCGACAATCTGCTGACCGATTTATAAATACAGATTACGTTCGTCAAATAGGATTTAAAGTGGAGTTGACCTCGAAGGCACAGTTGGGAATAGTTTTTGAATACCTTCTGACTTTTTTTATGAAGATTATCTGACAAGTTAAATGGATGGCGGAAGCTTTGAGATTATCCAACACCATTATAGGGAAGCTCTTTGTCCGTTATGGAGCTTTTCGTGAAATGGAGCGAAATAGAGCGGCAATGTGCTGAACGGGCTGTAAAATATGTTATACTATTGAAGTCGGATTTAATATGACCCTGACCTCAAAGATGCAGTTGGGAAATGCCTTTGCTGAGCCTGGTCGAAGTAAAATATGATCGCTTTCTTGTTTTTTTCGGGAAAGCGCAAGGTAATGGAATCGATAGTAGAAGCTATAATTTCATGTTCAAGGCATTTACAATGAAGCGCTCTTCGGATAATGAAGCTTTGTCAGCACAATGTAGGAAAATAGGCTGAATAGTTTATGATGACCAAATTTTATGAAAACAAGGTTTAAAAAATAGAATATGTCTGCATTTGATATCAAACCAGAATAAACTGAATGTTTTTAGCAAAACCACTAAATGTTGTACCTATGTTGTACCCGTTCATT
>JBBPYO010000132.1:0-6921 GCA_038199845.1 Flavobacteriales bacterium | reverse complement strand
TTTCCAGCGTACAAAAGCCTCCATTGCTTCATAATCTGCCAGTCCCAAACGATTATAACTCATGGCCGTCTCTCGGTTACGTTCCTGAGCACGAACCCAAAATTCACGTTCATCATCCCCGGGAAATACGGGTCGATCTTTTTGGGATTGATGCTGAAAGATAGCTTGTTTTTTCTGTTCCACTTCCTGTGGTGAGAGTGGTACGGCCATTTCGATCTCGTACTCTTCAAATTCCTGCCACGCACCGCGGTACATCCATAACCAACAATCTTTGGTCCAGGATTCCGTTTTACGCAGTCTGTGCATCGCTTCCTGTATAATCTTAAAACAGGTGATATGCGTGCCATGTGGATCTGCGAAATCACCAGCGGCAAAAATCTGCTGCGGTTTTATTTCCTGAAGCAGACTTATAGTAAGTTCTACATCTTTTTCGGTCACGGGACTCTTCATCCTTTTTCCAGTTTCATAAAACGGAAGCGCCATAAAATGAATATTTTTATCATGAAGTCCCGCATAGCGCGCTCCGGCAATGGCTTCAGATTTACGTATAAAGCCTTTGACCTGCTGGATTTCCTTAAGGTCAATATCGTTAGGCTGTTTGTTTTTGATAAACTCACGCATATTTTCGTAAACATTGCTGAGATTCTGGGCATCTTCGTCCATACTCTTTTTAAAGTCGATCGCAAACTCCATATAGCGAAGTACGTCTGTATCCCAGACCGCAGTATTACCAGAAGTTTGATACGCTACGTGTACATCATGTCCCTGATCAACAAGCCGAATAAATGTACCGCCCATTGAAATTACGTCATCATCAGGATGCGGACTAAAAATAAGTGAGCGTTTTGTGGCAGGTTCTGCGCGTTCTGGTCGTTGTGAGTCATCTGCATTAGGTTTACCACCCGGCCAGCCGGTAATACTGTGCTGCAAAAGGTTAAAAACATGAATATTAATGTCATAAACCGGTCCTTTTTCGGTGGCCAGTTGCGCCATACCGTGCGAGTTGTAATCCTCTTCGGTGAGTTTTAGAATTGATTTATTGAGTGTGTTTGATAACCAAATTACCGCTTTTTTGATCAAAAGTTCTTCCCAAACACAATCTTTGACCAACCAAGGCAGTTTAAAGCGCGTCAGTTCTGAGGCAGCATCTTTATCTAGAATAAATTCCACATGCTCTGAAAGCTGTAAGTAAGTTGCCGGTACGCTAGCGGAAATTTCTCCTTCCACCGCTTTTTTGACAATAGGTGCTTTTTTCTTGCTCCACGCCATAAGAATGATCTCGCGTGCCTTGAAAATGGTTCCTATACCCATGGTAATTGCTTTTGTGGGCACATTTTCTTTTCCACCAAAATCACGCGAAGCGTCACGGCGTGTAAGATCGTCTAGCGTAACGAGTCTCGTCCCTGAGTTGGGCGCTGATCCCGGCTCGTTAAAACCAATGTGACCCGTTCTACCAATTCCTAAAACCTGAAGATCCAACCCGCCAACGGCAGTAATTTTTTGCTCATAGCGAAGGCAATAGGATGTGATATCTTCTTTATCAAGAGTACCGTCAGGAACATGGATGTTTTCCCGCCTAATATCTATATGGTTAAAAAGGTTTTCATCCATAAAGCGCACATAGCTTTGCTTGGCATCAGGCTGCATGGGATAATATTCATCCAGATTAAAAGTGATCACATTCTTAAAGCTCAGATTTTCCTCCTGGTGCAAGCGTACGAGCTCATTGTAAACATCAACTGGGGTCGCGCCCGTTGCGAGACCCAGCACAGCGGGCTCATTTTTGTCCTGTTTATTTCTAATGATTGCCGCAATACGTCGTGCCACTTCTTTTGAAGCGGTATCTTCATCTTTATAAACGCGTACCGGTAATTTTTCAAAACGGGTTTCTTCTAAAAAATTTAATCGTGCCATAGTATATAAATTCTTTGGTTGTATTAGCTTTTAATTTATTTGATTTTTGATTTGCTGTATGTGATTTTTAAAAATCGTATCCATCACCGCGATTGTGGCGCCGTAAAGGTTGGAATTGGCGCCAAGATCAGATAATGCAATAGTTGTTTTTTGCTTAAGCTGCATCATGCAGTACGTATTCATAGACTGCTGAATGGGAGTAGTAATAAATTGTTTCGCCTCGGCTATTTTTCCATTCAGGATTATAAGTTCGGGATTGAAAAGTTGAATCAAAATTGCGATGCCTTTTCCTAAATCTATACCTAATTGCGAAAGCATTTTAATAGAAAATTGATCGCCTTTATTGGCCGCATCTATCACCATTGAAGGATCCATTCTTTCAAAATCATCAGGCGCAAGTGCGCTTAAAATGGAAGTCTGTCCTTTTTCTAAACCTTCTTTTGTCTTCCTTACAAGCGCTAGGCCAGAAGCTTCGGTTTCCAGGCAGCCGCGTTTACCGCAATGGCACAATAAACCGTCATCTGTAAAGGGAATATGACCAAACTCACCTGCAAAACCAGATGTTCCATCCTGTATTTTTCCGCCCATAATTATGCCGAGACCTATACCCCAATCCATATAGATGACCAGCGCGTCTTTTTTTTGTTTGGTAAGGCCAAAGCGAAATTCTGCCAGGCAGGCACTTTTGGCGTCGTTAAGAATCACGACTGTTTTATTGAATTTGCGCTCCAGTTTATCGGTAAGTGAATAGGGTTCTTGTTCGGTCAGGTAATACGTAAAGTTTTTACCTTCTTCGGTAGCAACCAGACCCGGCATACTAATGCCCACTCCCATAATTTTATGATTATCAAGATCAGCAGTCTTTATTAGCGTGTCCGCATGATCATAAAGCAAATCAACAATATTTAAATCTTCTGTTATTTCAGTTTTAAGCGATTTTTCAACAATTATTGTGTGATTATTGTCAATAATGGCCATTTTTATACCAAAACGCTCAATATATATGCTAATCACAAAAAATGAATTCTTAACAAGGCCATAGAGATCAGGTTTTCTTCCACCTTCAGATTTCCCCTGCCCTTTTTTAGTGATTAAACCTTCAGTTAAAAGCTGGTTGATCAGCGCCATAGAAGTAGGAAGACTTAAACCAAAGTGACCGCAAATACCCGCGTTAGACGTTTCCTCATTGAGAAAAAGATATTTTATGATCCTGATTTTTTGCAGGTATTTCTTACGTTCTACATTGCTTAAATCCAGCACTTCCTGTTCCGCAATTAAAAAATCATTCAGAGCTACTTCCATGAGAATTATAATACTAAAATTTCGGTCTATTTTTGTTTAATCCGAATTTTATTAGCCGAAAATTAAATGTAGATAAAAAATATAGAATAGAAATACTTTTTATAAAATTTTATAAAAGATAATTTGTTTCTATAAAATTTATATCTTTAGAAGATACAGCGGAACTTCTAATTTCTGTAATAAATAATAGAATATGTATTTAGAATGTAAATAATGGAGAAATCATTGGAGTGGCAGAATTCCGCGGTAACTAAACAGCGTTATTTTGCATTGGACGTGTTGCGCGGGATAACCATTGCGCTCATGATCTTGGTAAATACACCGGGAAGTTGGGAAACGATTTATGCGCCCTTTGAACATTCTGCCTGGCACGGTTTTACGTTGACTGATCTCGTATTCCCCACTTTTTTGTTTGTGATTGGTAATGCGGCCAGTTTTAGCCTGAAAAAGTATGAAAACATGTCAGAAAGCGCATTTTTGAGAAAGGTTTTCAAGCGCACTGCACTCATTTTTTTGATCGGTTTATTGCTTAACGCTTTCCCGTTTGTGTACCGCGCTGATGACGGCTTCCATCTTATAGATTTTACAACGGTGCGCATCATGGGTGTTTTGCAGCGTATCGCACTCTGTTATTGTATGGCTTCCTTGCTGCTACATTATTTAAAGCTGAAAAAATCCCTTATAGTTGGCGTGCTTATTCTTTTGGGATATTGGGCGCTGCTCTGGTTTTTTGGAACGCATCCTGATCCTTACAGTCTTGAAAATAACGCAGCGCTAAAATTTGATCTTTTTATATTTCCAAAAGACAATCTGTACACAGGTTTTGGACTTCCCTTTGATCCGGAAGGTTTATTGACCACGCTGCCCGCCATTGTCAATGTGATTGCTGGTTATACGGCTGGTATTTTTATTCAGAAATGGGGAAATACGCGAAAAACAATCATAAATTTGGCGATTTCTGGCATTATTTTACTGATTATTGCCGAATTATGGGATATTTATTTCCCTGTAAATAAGGCGATCTGGACGAGCACATTCGTACTTTTCAGTAGCGGTTGGGATCTGCTCCTTATCGCCGCGCTCATTCTCATTATAGAAATAGCTCACATTAAAGGATGGACGTATTTTTTCGAAGCATTTGGCAGAAACCCTTTATTCATCTATATTTTATCTGGTGTGGTCATTACACTCATGAGTCTCATACAGATTGATGGTCAATCGCTCCATGGTTTGATCTATGAAAACCTCTTTTCGAGTTGGCTGAATGCATATAACGCCTCACTGGGTTTCGCGATTTTTTACGTTCTTTTGATGTGGCTGTTGGGCTATTTACTTGATAAAAACAAAATATACATAAAAGTTTAAAAGTCTGAATAACAATGAATACATTCATAAGATCAAAAAATATCCATGTCATTTTACTGCTTCTTTTAACCATTTTTAGCCTAAAAGCACAGAAAAATCCTTCGGCTACGCCAGAATTTTTACAGTATACGCAAAGCGCTTGGGTAGATTCTATCATGAAAACGCTCACGCCACGCGACCGCATCGCCCAGTTATTTATGCTCCCAGCATATTCCACACCAGGGAAAACCAACGAAAAGCAGATGCTAGATTTGATCAAAAAGCAGAAAATAGGCGGTGTCATTTTTATGCAGGGCGGACCCGTGACTCAGTTAAAATTAATGAACGAATATCAAAAAGCGTCTACAGTTCCCTTACTCGGCGCTACAGATGCGGAATGGGGGCTGGGAATGCGCTTGGATAGTACCATGAGTTTCCCGTATCAAATGGCGCTGGGTGCAATTCAGAACGAAAAACTCATTATAGATATGGGCGTGGAAATTGCACGCCAACTCAAACGTGTGGGATTGCAGCTCAATTTTGCGCCAGTTGTAGATGTGAACAACAATCCCGATAACCCGGTGATTAATTACCGTTCTTTTGGTGAAAACAAAGAAAATGTAGCCAGAAAGGGAGTCGCGTATATGCAAGGTATGCAGCAGGAGCATGTGCTCACCACCGCAAAACATTTTCCAGGTCACGGCGATACGGCAACGGATTCCCATTTAGGCCTTCCGCAGATTAATCACAACATGAAAAGATTGGATTCGCTGGAGCTTTATCCCTTTAAAGAAGTTATTAAAGCTGGAATTGGCGGTGTAATGATCGCGCATTTAAATATTCCGGCGATGGATAGTTCTGGCGTGGCGTCCACACTTTCAAAACCTATTGTAACCGGGATTTTAAAAGAAAAATTAGGTTTTCAAGGCCTAATTGTCACCGATGCGATGAACATGAAAGGCGTAACTGCGGGTAATGAAACCGGTGTTGTGGATAAACGCGCGGTAGTAGCCGGTAATGATCTGATCGAATTTACCGAGAATGTGCCAAAAGCGATCGTAGAGATCGAAAAAGCGATTAAAAATGGAGAAATTTCGCAAGCGGAAATAGACGCGCGCTGCCGAAAGATTCTGGCGGTAAAACAATGGGTGGGACTCAATAATTATGAGCCGTTGTCTACAGATAATATAGCGGAAGAACTTCACACGCCGCAAGCGCAATTGCTTATGCGCAATCTGGTAGAAGCCTCGCTTACCGTTCTCAAAAATGACCAAAACCTAATTCCCATACGTAATCTTGATACGCTGAAGATCGCCTCGGTTTCCATTGGGGAAGATGGTAAAACGACTTTTCAAAAGTCGCTTGATCTGTATGCGAAAGTGAAACATTTTAACCTTCCTCAGCAGGCAGGAAGTTTAGAAACCGAAATGCTCAGCGAACAGTTGAAAGACTATAATTTGGTCATTTTTGGTCTGCATGATGATAGCGTGAGACCGCAAAATAGTATCCATTTTTCCAAGGAAGTGCAGCAATTTATCAGTGATTTTTCGCAGAAAAAGAACATGATTTTTGGCGTTTTTAAAAATGCGTATGTCTTGGATAAATTGGAAAATATAGAAAAAGCTCCGGTACTTATCGAAGCATATCAGGATTCTGAAACTACGCAGGAAATGGTAGCCCAATTTATTTTTGGCGGAATCAGCGCTTCTGGAAAATTACCGGTCAGTGTGGGTCAAAAATTCAAATCTGGCGACGGAATCGATGTAAATGGGGGACTGCGTTTTAAATACACGCTGCCAGAAGATGCGGGGATGAATTCTAAAGTACTGAATATGCGCGTTGATTCGCTCATGCAACAAGCCATTGACGAAAAAGCCATTCCCGGCGGGCAGATTCTAGTCGCTAGAAATCAAAAAGTGGTGTTTTATAAAGCGTACGGATTACACGATTATAGCGATACCGTAAAAGTAAAAAAAACCGATCTGTATGATCTTGCGTCCGTTTCTAAAATCTCTTCCGCGCTTCCCGCGCTCATGAAATTAACTGATGAAGGTAAATTTGACCTGCAAGCTGGGATCGATACGTATTTGCCCTATTTCAAACATTCCAATAAAGCGGGGATTCCCTTTCGGCAGATTTTAACGCATCAAGCGCGCTTTCAACCTTGGATTCCTTATTGGAAAAACACGCTGCGCAAAAATGGAAGTTATAAATGGTACACCTTTAAAAAAGACTCTTCGCGCCGTTTTCCCACAAAAGTGAGTGACCACATGTGGCTGCACAGAAACTACAAAAAAAAGATTTTTAAGGCCATAAAAAAATCTCCGCTGTTGCCCGAGGCCAAATATAAATATTCTGGTC
>JBBPYO010000131.1:0-2487 GCA_038199845.1 Flavobacteriales bacterium | reverse complement strand
TTTCGATTTCCAATCGTTCTAGCGTTACCACACTCGCGGCAGTGGCCGAAAGCGGTAATACGATTATAATTCCAATCACAGGGATCAATAAACAGCCCATAAAAACGATTCCGTTACCGATTGCCAGACCACGGTTTTTCTTTACAAAATTTATGCTTTCACGGTACTTATAATGGCGCTCCAGCGTATAATCCATATTACCGAAACCGGCGTAATAGGCCTGCACCAAAAAAGCCAAAGGCGTGGTGACAAAATTGACGACGGGAATCAATCCACAAACCAAAAGTGGTAGCGTGATTACCAGTTCCCAGACCAGATTTCTCATGTTGATGCGGATGCCGCGCCACAATTGCCCACTGTTTGATGTCTTGCGGTGACCGTGCTTTTTAGCGTAGAGGTGTTCTTCAATTTTCTCAGAGACCGGGCTCATAAATGGCGCGGAAAATGCCATTAGAATGTGTTTATAAAGTATTAAACCAAGCAAAATTACCAGCAGACCACCCATAATTGTACTCAACGTGGCAAACGTTTCCGCGCCCCATTCCCAAAACCAAAGTCTTGCTATGAAAGCACCAATATCATCAGAAAATCCCCATGCTGAAAATCCAATTCCCACCGCCACAATAAAGCTGATCGCCATCGGCACCATATAGTATTTCCAAAGTCCCAGTGCATTGATGAGCGTAAAGGAACGGCGATAGGCATTTATGGCGTACAAGCTGTCTTTGATCATGATTCGGTGATGTAAACCAACCGTTTTCCGGCGGTTTTAATTTCTCCTAAATGTTCTATTTTTAATGCTTTTTCGGCCATTTTCTTTAAAAAATCGACGATTTCCCTTTCAGTCAATTCCACTAAATCTTTGCAGTTTTCAAGACCTATATGATTGTTGTGCAGATCCATCGCGCGAGGTAACGGTTTATTTGGCGCTAATTTCTCATGTCTTGTGGTTATTGTTTCGGTCCAGCGCAGTACTTTTTCAAGATTGTTTTTCCACTTCAGACAGGCTTTGGCAATAAGCACATTCCACAGCGCGTGCCTAAAGGCATTTGCTTTTGTGTTTCCCTTGTGCGCATTACCGTATTCACGCTGAGCGATCTGCATCGTTTTTTGGGTTGCCCTCAACGTGGGAATAACAAAAAACGGATGGGAAATTGCTAACCAAAAAAGTCCCGGAAGCTGTTTAAAATCGGTTGATCTTAGAACTTTGCCCAGCATTAATCCTGTTTATATTCTCTAACTGCTTCAATAAAAGCGCCTGCGTTTTCTATGGGAATATTCGGTAAAATACCATGACCCAGATTCACGATATATTTATCTTTTCCGAAGGCATCAATCATTTCTTTGACCATGCGTTTTATTTCGCTCGGTGGCGAAAACAGTCGTGTGGGGTCAAAATTCCCTTGTAAAGTGATATTTCCGCCAGAAAGATAACGTGCATTTTTTGGACTACAAGTCCAGTCTACACCCAATGCAGCGGCCCCGCTTTTTGCCATTTTATCCAGCGCAAACCAGCATCCTTTGCCAAAGGCGATCACCGGCGCTTCGTCTTTGAGTGCATCGATAATCTGCTGCATGTACTGCCAGCTGAATTCCTGATAATCTACCGGTGACAGCATGCCGCCCCAACTGTCAAAAACCTGAACTGCATTCACGCCGGCCTTTATTTTCTCCCGTAAATAGGCAATCGTGGTATCGGTGATTTTTTGTAATAATTGATGCGCGACCAGCGGCTGAGTAAAGCAAAATTCTTTAGCGATATCAAAATTTTTAGAACCTTGGCCCTGTACGCAATAGCATAGTAAGGTCCACGGTGAGCCGGCAAAACCAATAAGAGGAATCTCGTCGTCGAGTTTTTCCTTGGTCATTTTAATGGCTTCCATCACATAACCTAAGGTGTCGTGAATATCTGGCACGATGACGTGGTCCATATCGGAGGCTTTGCGGATAGGATTGGGCAACCAGGGACCTTTGCCCGGTATCATCTCTACCTCGATATTCATCGCCTGTGGAATGACCAGAATATCACAAAAAAGTATCGCCGCGTCCATGCCATAGCGTCGTATGGGCTGCACGGTAATTTCACTCGCGAGCTCAGGATTCTGGCAGCGCTCAAAAAACCCGTATTTGTTTTTAAGTTCCATAAACTCGGGCAAATAACGGCCTGCCTGGCGCATCATCCATACTGGTGGTCGCTGTACGGTTTCGCCTTTTAAAGCGCGTAGGAACAGGTCGTTCTTGATAGATGTTTTGTTTTTCACTTCCGAGAAGGCGGAAGTCTTTTTCTGGTTATCCATAAAATTTGTTCTACATTATATATTAGACCTACAAGGAGGTTTTTTCTCGTTCCTCGGAAAAACAACACCTTGCAGGTCAGATCGGGTTTTTAAGACCTGCAAGGTGTTTCCGATTTTTCAGCGGACTCCTTGTAGGTCTAAGCTGTATTTTCAATTAGTTCTATCGTCTTTTCAATAACGCTTTCCACTG
>JBBPYO010000130.1:0-5892 GCA_038199845.1 Flavobacteriales bacterium | reverse complement strand
TAATGTTCATAGTTCTTTGAATCTGAGCGTAAAAGTATTTGTGAAGAGAACGTTAAAAAATGACGAAAATCAGGTTTAGGACAATTTTTTTGGGTTTCAGCTATTTGGAATAAATCGCAATTAGAGAGGCTGAACCAATCTTTACCGTAAGACAGACTTTATTCAGTATCACCTCTTATTATTGAAGATTCCTCTTTTTTTAATCGAATCCCATAATTTCTAAAAATTGGTCAAAAACGGCTATTTTCGGGTAAAAACAGGTTATAATTGGATTCTGAATCAAATTCTTTCTCTTCTTGCAAGCACAAGAAAAGGAATACATGAGGCTGGGACTGCTGAGTAAAGTATGATAAGCAGGACTCGGTTTTACGAAATGATAGCAAATGTTAAAGGCATTCAAAACCAAAGACTTTTATGATGTTATCCTGAAATAAGTTCAGTGTGACGATAATGACATTATACTTTAAAATAAGGCTAATAGTTAAACCTCCAAATACAGGCCAATAACCGCTATTTCTTGCCTCATTTGCTGCAGTTTTTTCAATTTGTAGTTTATTTCGTTTTTATAAATTGCAACTGCACTATTAATCATTTGTTCTAAAAAGGTAACTGCCGCTGCCAGTTGATTGGTAAGGTATTTCCAATGCTTCCCGGCTTCCTTTTCAATTTCTACCTTAACGTTATAGATCTCGGTCCTGAGGCGTTTGACAAGTATCTCCAGGCTTTCAATAACAGCTAAAGCCTTATTTTTAGGTTCAGGTGTATCTATTTCTCGATATAAATAATTAACGATTTCCATTGCTGAATAATCTTTTTCAAGAAACAGGTTATAGGTAAAATTATGAGTATTCATAGTTTTAATTTTTTAGTACTTTCGTTATTTTTCTGCTGAATAAATGTGTGACAACACTCGTAAACACAACGATACTTATACTGCTCAATGGCATTAGAATAGCTGCTACTACCGGTCTCAAATGGCCGGTAACGGCAAAGGAAAGACCAATAATATTATACAAAAGCGAGAGCAAAAACGCCCATTTTATAGTCCGAACCCCATTTTGAGAAAGATTTATAAAAGTTCCCAATTTTTTAAAGACGGAAGCGTCTAAAATTCCGTCACAGGCGGGGGAGAATACATTGATATCTTCAGAAACCACGATCCCAACATCACTTTGCGCCAGAGCTCCGGCATCATTGAGTCCATCGCCGACCATCATTACCGTTTTGCCGTTTTGCTGGAGTTTTTTGATGAATTCAAGTTTATGTGCAGGTTGCTGATTGAAAAACATTTTAGTATTTCTCGGCAGAATTAGCTCTAAGTTTTCCCGCTCGCCATCATTATCTCCCGAAAGTATGATAAGATCTTTTGTAGCTTTTAGATCTTCGAATAATATAGAAAGTCCCTCGCGATAGGCATTGCTGAATGTAAAACAACCTTTATAAATGTTATTACTGCTAATATGAACCGAGGTTTTTTCCGGTTTTTCAAGCTTAACTCCAGAATTATATATTGGTTGGGTTTGTACAAAATCGGCTGAACCAATTTTAAAATTATTGTCTTTATAGGTTGTTTCAATACCTTTTCCAGTGTGTTCGAGAAATTCATCAGGTGTAACGATATTGTTTTTTTTGAGAAGCTGATAAAGAGAACGACTGAGCGGATGATTTGAAGCGCGTAAACTTCCCCCTAAGAGTTCCTCTTCCATTTTGCTCAGTTCAATACCTTCATAGGAAATACGGTTTCGTTTGTTGGTGGTAATGGTTCCGGTTTTATCAAAAACAATAGTGTCAATTTTTGCCATTTGTTCGATTACCGCTGCTTCTTTCAGATAAAATTTTTCTCTGCCAAATATGCGAAGAAGATTTCCCAAAGTAAACGGTGCGGCCAGTGCAATAGCGCAGGGACAGGCGATAATAAGTACTGCTGTAAATACATTGAGCGCTTTTGAAGGATCGTAAATCAGCCAAAAAAGACCAGAAACCAGTGCAATGCTCAAAACCGCAATGGTAAAACGCTTGCTGATCTGGTTCGTGAGACTTTGAAAGCTACTCTGCTTATTTTTACTGAAAACCTCATTGCTCCAAAGCTGCGTAAGATAACTTTGTTGGACTTCCTTTAGCACTTCAATTTCTATTATACCGCCCTGTTGGCGGCCTCCGGCGAAAAGTGTATCTCCGCTTTTTCTTGCTAGAGGTTCAGCCTCACCGGTTACAAAACTATAATCTATAGAAGCTTTACCTTTTATAAGAACGGCATCCATGGGGAGCAATTCTTCGTTTCTAATTAGGATTCTGTCTCCTTTTTTAATTTTATAAACCTGTACCTGTTCTTCAATTGAATTCTTTAAACGCGTGACTGCAATTGGAAAATAGGATTTATAATCCCGATCAAAAGAAAGAAAGGAATAAGTTTTCTGCTGAAAATACCTTCCAAGAAGCAAAAAGAAAACCAAACCACTTAGACTATCAAAAAAACCTGTGCCCAGATCCAGAATTACTTCCGCAGCACTTCTTAAAAACAAAACTGCAATCCCCAAAGCAATGGGAACATCTATATTCAGCAGCTTTGCTCGTAATCCTTTATAGGCCGAAACAAAATAATCTGAACCGGAATAGAAGACTACCGGCAGCGAAAAAACGAACATGAGCCAACGGAACAAACCTTTAAATTGATCTAGCCAAAATTCTTCTACCTCAAAATATTCGGGAAAAGACAGAAACATAATATTGCCAAAAGCAAAACCGGCAACGCCCAATTTATAGATAAGGGTTCGATCTATTACAGCCGCTTTTTTATTGTAATTCTCCAGTGAAATAGAAGGTTCATACCCAATTCTATTTAACAGCGTCACCAATTCTTTCAAAGAAAGTCCTTCGGAATTATAACTTACGCGAATAGATTTTTTTGGAAAATCTATTTGAGAGCTCTTGATTGCGTTGTTTAATTTATTCAGGTTTTCTAAGATCCAAATACAGGAACTACAATGGATGCTGGGGATTACAAAAGATATTATTTGCGTATCCACATCATTAAATTCTAATAATTTTTCTACAATATCTGCATTGTCCAGATAATCATATTTCCCTTCCTGGCTTTTAGGACTTGTGCCAGGAGATCGCTCTAAATCATAATAATAACCAAGATCATTTGAATTTAAAATCTCAAAAACCGTTTTACAACCCGAACAACAAAATGATTTTTCATCATAATGTATAGGTTCATCTATACAGTTTTCTCCACAGTGATAACAAGTCAGCATAGTTGCGATACATTAGCAGTGCGAAGATTAAGGATTTGTAGATATTAAAAAATGACGGCGGTCATATTATGCACTATAACCATTAGCATCTTGAAGAGTATATTGTTTTACAGAGTATTAGCAGGGATAAATGACACCTAATTTGATATATTATATTCTTATTCGTGTAATATGAGAATAGGTAATTTGTTACTAATTTTAGAGCACAAACCATAACGACTATTTAAAAGTTTATCTGAAATGCTTAAATTTTTTCCAAGAATGGCAATAAGATCAAATTTATCCTGAATTTCCCGTAAAAAGTCGGCGTTAAAAAATGCATTTTTATCTAATGATTTAAAGTCCATATTTTCATTAGAATCTCTTTCCCATAATTCCTGAATTATTTTAATCTTCGAAGAATTATTCTCATTTTCATTGACATTAACTACCGTTAAACTCTCACTTTTTACATAATTCCGATTTGCTAAAATTTGGAATGATTTTCTTTCTGAAAACACAGCATAATCTATTGGCAAGATCATACGTTTAGGAGTAACATATTGAACCTTACCGGGAACGGCTAAAATAGTACACTTTATTTTTTGAATGATTTCATATGCATGTTTGCCAAGTAGAGGATGCTTGTGTTCCTTCTTACTGGCTGCACCAATAAAAATGAGATCAATGTTTTTTTCTTCAACACAACGCCTAATGGCCGTGATTAAATTATCCAGAGATAGATTAAGTTGAAATTTATGTTTGGGATTGGTACTATAATTTTTTAAATCTGCGATTGCAGCATGCATTTGTTTAGAAGTTGAAAGTATTTTTTCGCCCAACTTTTCACTAAATTCTATATTCAAATTGATATCTTGAATATTAAGAAGTGAAATTGTGGATGGTGTATCTTTTAGAAAATCTAATGCATACCTGCTGGCATTCTCAGATACTTCTGAAAAATCTGTCAGAATTAAGACATTCATATGCGCTAGTTCTAATTAATTTGTTCAAAATTAGAATTAGCATATTCTTATAAAAATGATGAAAATCAGGTACTGGTGTATTTACTTGATAAATATCAATCTATATTTCTTAGCGCTTGACAATTGAGTAGTTTAATATTCCTCCCTTCAATTTCTATCAAGCCCTCTTTTTTAAATTCAGAAAGCGTTCTTATCAGACTTTCGGCGGCCATACCCGCTACACTTGCGAGATCTGAGCGACATATCCGAATTGATTTTAAAGGATGTTTTTCAATTTTTTCGGCAAAAAGCAAAATAGTGTTGGCTGTTTTTTTTCTTACAGAACCGTATGCCATATTCATCAACTGATTTTTGAGTCCGATTAGGCTATTATTGAGGATTTCTACCAGTTTTATACTTATTTGTGGATTTTGAAGTAATAATTCATAAAAATCTTCCCGCGGAATGGCATAAAGCTCGGTATTCTCTATTGCTGTGGCATAATCAGTATGTGAGACTTGAGCGTCTTCGCTCGAATTTCCAAAAAAATCGTCAGTTTTATATAAATCGGTTATAAGTTCCTTTCCGTTATCATCATTATGGTGGGTTTTTACAACTCCGCTCTTCACCAGATAGAAAAAATTGGACTGTTTTCCTTTTTCATATACGAATGCTCCTTTTTTAAAATTCAATAACGGGTAAGCTTCGAATTGTTTACGCAGCTCAGAAAGACTTTTTAATTTTCCTGAATTATCTGTGGAAACTTGATCTTTTTTAAAGGAATCTAAAATCGCCACTTTGGCCAATCTACTTTCTATTGCACTTAAAAGATCTACTTCCTCAAATGGTTTTGTGAGATAATCATCTGCTCCAAGATCCATCCCACGTCTAATGTCTTTATGTTCTGTCCTAGCCGAAAGAAAAATAAATGGAATACTGGCCGTTTCCTCGTTCTCACTAAGTTGCTGGATCACTCCATAACCATCCAACTCTGGCATCATAACATCGCAAATGATTATATCTGGCAACTCTGCCTGTGCTTTAATGCAACCCTGACGACCATCATTAGCGGTCAGGACTTCATATGCTGAAAGTTCAAGTAATTCCGCTGTATTCTCACGTACGGTGACATCGTCTTCTATCAGTAATATTTTTTTCATCTAGATACAATTTACGGGGTTTACGAGTGGCACTTCTATTTTAAACAGAGTTCCTTTATTTTCTTCACTTACAAAAGTTATTTGTCCTCCCATATTTATCAAATGGGTTTTAGAAATATTCAGGCCAATCCCGGTTCCCTGATCCAGCAGTGCATTTTCTGCCCGAAAATATCTCTCAAATATATGTTTTTGATCTTTTTCCGGAATTCCGCGTCCGTGGTCTTTAATGCTAAAAATTATTTTGCTGTCCTTTAATACCACTTCAAATTTAATGATCGTATCCTCCGGGGAGTATTTACTGGCATTTCCTAGAATATTGGATAATATTAATTCCAGAATTTTTTCATCCTGATATATGGTAATATCTTCAATATCTTGTGGATACCTTATTTCCTGACCATTTTTTAAAGTAACATTAGCGTTGTAAATCACTTCATTAATCAGGCGTCTTAAACTAAAATCGGCATATTTATATTGGCCTTTACCACTATCCAGTCTTTCTATAGATAAGAAATCATTAAGGATATT
>JBBPYO010000129.1:0-8111 GCA_038199845.1 Flavobacteriales bacterium | reverse complement strand
GTCTTTGTAATCCCTATCCTTTTTATAGTATTCCAATGGTTACAGGAAAAGATTTCGGGTGCCCCGGACGCAGCAAGTGACAAATTAGAAATTTCAGAAGAAAATGCGTAATATGAAAACCAATAGAATTTATTCACTTTTGCTTCTTGTAAGCGTACCCATTATACTTAGCTCTTGCTTTGCAGCAAAAGACTATGAGCAACCAGAAGTGATCAATGAGGCAAATTTCCGTACAGATCATATAGAAGATAGCATTGTAAACGTAGCAGATCAAGATTCTGTAAGCATTGCAACAATGTCATGGACTGAATTATTTACAGACCCTGTTCTAGATAAATACATCGAACGCGGATTGGAAAATAATATTGATATTCGTGTGGCCCTGCAGCAGATTCTTGCCGCTCAAGCCTATTTTAAGCAAGGAAAAGCAGGTTTTTTTCCCACGTTACAGGGTAACGCAACCTATACCCATCAGGAACTCTCTGGCAATAGTCAGTTTGGTAGTCTGTTCTCAGCACTTGATCAGTACGAAATGAACGGAATGCTTTCCTGGGAGGCAGACATATGGGGGAAAATACGCAGTAACAAACGGGCATTCCAAGCGAGCTACTTACAATCTGTAGCTGCTCACAAAGCCGTTAAAACGCAGCTTATTGCAAACATTGCCTCTACATATTATCAATTGCTGGCCGTAGATGAGCAAATACGTATTACCGAAGAAACGGTTAAGAATAGAGAAAGCGGACTAGAGACTACAAAAGCGTTAAAAGATGCCGGTAATGTGACCGGTGCGGGTGTAAAACAGACTGAAGCTCAACTTTATACAGCGCAGGCTATTTTAGTTGACCTTCAAAATCAAGCGCGTTTGCTGGAAAACACCATGTCAATCCTTCTGGGAGAAGAGCCTCATGAGATTGTGCGTACAAAGTTGGATAGCCAAGTAATAAGCACAGATCTTACCATAGGTGTGTCTACTTTGCTATTGCGCAACCGTCCTGATGTGATTGCGGCAGAGTACAATCTTATCAATTATTTTGAGCTGACAAATGTAGCACGTAGCAGCTTTTATCCCTCCATAACGCTTTCGGCGACCGGTGGGTTACAAAGTTTGGACATCGATAAGCTTTTCAGCAGCGGATCTCTTTTTGCAACTATAGTAGGTGGTCTTGTACAACCCATTTTTAATGGAAGACAGATTCGCACGCAGTTTGAAGTAGCACAGTCACAACAGGAGCAGGCTCGTTTAAATTTCAGGCAAGCCATCCTCACAGCAAGTCGGGAAGTTTCCGATGCACTGTATACGTATCAAGCTTCTACGAAAAGAATAGAAATAAAGAAAAAAGAATATAGCGCCTATCAGACCGCAACAGATTATTCAGAAGAATTACTAAACAACGGTCTTGTAAATTATCTTGAAGTCCTTACCGCGCGGGAAAACGCACTTAATTCTCAACTGGATCTCATTGATGCAGAATATGGCCAACTCAATGCCATGGTCAATTTGTACCAAGCACTGGGTGGCGGCTGGCAATAGTTTTTGTTAAATGCTAAGACCAAACCCCTTTTGAAAGTATTCAAAAGGGGTTTGGTCTTATGTATACGTTAGCATCTATAAATTTTATGAATATAAACAGGCTCATGGCTCAGATTTCCTTCCGAAGGCTAAAAACCTTTTGGGCATTTTAAAAAAATGAGGATTTTCGACACCAAACGATTCACTAAAATGAAAAAACTGCTTTTTCCATTTTTTCTAATACTAGCAGGAAGTCTTCGATCTCAGAATTCTTTATTTCCTGTCGATTCCAATACAAACACATGGAACGATCTAACCTATGACCTGGGAAATATTTTTAAGGGTGTAGGCAATGCGTATACGCAACCTCTGCGGTGGCAGAAAGATGATTATCTCAAACTGGGAGGAGTTACTGTTGGCACCTTGGGTTTTTATCTCGTAGATGGAGAAATAAACCGCGCCCTTACCAGAAATAAAGAGCATGTACCAAGTATTTTGCTCAATTATGGCTTTTATGCAGGGAAACCATTAAATAATTACGCCATCACCGGGGCGGTGTATTTAACTGGACTTATTTCCAAAAATAAAAAGTTACGTCGCACTGGGGTTTTGCTCATTTCGAGTGCCACCGCTACAGGTCTTCTTCAACAATTCATGAAATCAGGCGTGGGTAGGGCCAGACCTGCAACAAATTTTGGAAAGAACCATTTCAAGCCTTTTGATCCTAGTTCCTCCTACAGTTCTTTTCCTTCGGGGCATGGCATTCTTACGTTTACCACAGCGCACATTTTTGCCAAGCAATTTAAAAGTAAATGGGTGAAAGCGGGGTTTTATACTTTAGGAACCATTCCTGGTATAACTCGCATTATCGAAGATGCCCACTGGGCCAGCGATGTGTTTTTAAGTTGGGCGATGAGCTATTTTATTGTAAAATCAATAGATCGCTATCTCGACAGTAAATACGATGAAAGATACAATGACGGCAAGCCGAAAAAAACGGAATTGAACCTTAGTTTTAGCGGAAATCGCTTAGGAATTCAGTTTGTCTTTTAATGTCTTCCGGTTCAGAATTTTTCCAAAGCATTAAATAAACTCAATGTATCTTCAGAAA
Source organism: Flavobacteriales bacterium (assembly GCA_038199845.1). Lineage (GTDB taxonomy): Bacteria > Bacteroidota > Bacteroidia > Flavobacteriales > Flavobacteriaceae > Leeuwenhoekiella. The sequence continues at coordinate 5,487 of JBBPYO010000129.1, read as the reverse complement.
ACAGTCGTTTTATGCCAAAAAATAACCAAAAACCATTGTAATTTGCTATTTAATCGCCAAAACTGCCTAATTTAAAGCAACCTTTGCAAGATTAAATGCACATTGCGTTAGTATTCCTTGAAAAACCTACTATAATGAGATCAATTACACCTATTTTTTATACCGCTTTAAGCCTTTTCCTACTTACAGGCTGCAAAGATGAAAAAAAAGAAGAAAAAGTCTTTCCCGAAACCGTTCAGGCGGAAGCAAAAATTGAGCAACCGTTGCCCAACTTGATGTATGTGATTGCTCCCAGCGGACTCTTGCTGCGCAAAGAAGATAATCTAGATAGCGAGCAGCTGGGAAAAATGCCTTATGGCGCCAGCGTTAAAGTGTTATCCAGGCCTGATAATTCAAGTATTTCGGTTTCGGGAATAGAGGGTCATATGATCCAAGTGCAGTATAATGATATCACAGGTTTTGCTTATGACGGTTATCTCACCCGTTTTAAAGTTCCACAACGGAAGGAAACGCCGGAACGCTATGGAAACCGACTTAAAGAAGATTTCCCGACGGTTAGCGCTGGAAGTGGAAATGATAAAAAAGACAAGACTTCTGCCATCCAACTCACAATTCCTGCCGGAAGCTGGAGTGAAGCTTTTTTAATCGCAAAACAACTGTACGATATTCCTGCGGAATACAATTTTCCCGGTCTTAAAGGTCCAGACAAAAGCAGTTCTAAATCTCATCAAGAGCATGCATTTACCTCAACATTAAAAGCAGCGCGCGCTGTAAACACATTGACCAGCATTACATATACAGAAAATGCACAGGATTCTACTAAAACGATAACAATCACTCAAAACGGTAATTTATACACATTGGCTCAAAATATAACGAAAAATTAAAAAATAGCTTTATTGGTCAATAATCGGTCTTTATTAGACGTAAAATAGAAAAGCCCAACCGAATTATCGGTTGGGCTTTTTTAAAACCGTTAGATTTTAAATATTAATTAATGACTATTTTCTTCACTATATTCCTACTTCCGGAAGTGATTTTTACCAGATACATACCGCTGCTTAAATTATTGAGCGCCAAGTTCTGCTTTCTGTAACTGAGATCATAATTTTCAGAAAACACTTCTTTTCCGTTAATATTGAACACTTTAACAGAAGAATCTCCTAAATCTATGGTAGATGCAAGCGTTATATTTCCGTTGGAAATGGTAGGATACATACTTAACTGAGAGGCAAGCAACGGTTCATCTACAGATAATGTCTGCTTATTGATAGAACGTATTGCCCAGCCAAAACTGTTTGCCGCAGCATCTGTAATAAGCCGAAAACGCAGTACAATAGTGTCTCCTAACTCAAAGAGATTCTCCTCTGCTAAGGACCCTCGCAAAAGATCCAATGTTTGGGTTCTAAAAAGCTCATCGTTTATTACTGGTTCCCCCTCTATGACATTGCCATAAACTTCAAGCCATTCCTCATAGCGCTCTGCATCATAAATATCAAGCGCTTCCCAATTGCGGAGATCCTTACTTGCTTCAATGGTTACGTAATCATAGATCCCACCTTCATCACCCGGTTCTACGATGGCTACGTCTTCATAATCGAATGTAGCGGACGAAGAAGTAATGGTTATCGGTTTCTTTAAAATTGCCCTGTATTCACTATTAATGAAATAAGGGTGATCAGCATTATTCAATACTGGCTGACTCAATGTACTGTCTACCGCATCTATTTTAAATTCCCCTTTAAAATCAAATATATCCTCAGCTTCAAAAACATTAATGCTTACAAATTCGGCTGGATCTTCATAGTCAACAACTGCAAGTTCTCCTTCTGCAGCAATTGATTTTTTACCGTCGCTTGTGATCTGAACGCCTATCGTGTAAAGACCTTCACTAAGATTCTCAATTATATACTTATTGGTGGTTCCGGCAGAAAATTCATCCTGTACGGAAGCATACAGTGAATCATTGACATAAAAATTCACATCATCCACTAATGCTTGTTCTACATTAAAAACCACAACGGCATTGGTATTTTCTATAGATTCCTGATAGACTTCTACAATAGTTGGTGGAGCAAAATAGGTGGGTGGCTCATAGCCAGCAAGTTCTTTAAGGGTTGCTGACCAAACACCGCGACCGTGTGTAGCGACAACAACTTGGTCGTTTACAATTTTAAATTCCCATACTGAAACTGTGGGAAGACCTTCTAAAAGTGACCAGTTATCACCACCATCTTCAGTTTGAAAAACACCAAGATCAGTTCCTACCCAGAGTACATTTTCATCAAATGGCATTTCTACTAGGCAATGAATGGCAACATCTGGAAAACCACGGTCTTCTCCTTGTGCAAATCCTGATATATCTTCCCAAGTTTGGCCAAGATCATTTGTCTTTAAAATTTTTGCACTTCCTTGAGAAGAAAACAACGCATAGGCACGATCAGAATTAGTAGGCGAAGTTTCCAACCCAGATATAAAAAGATTATGTGCCATAGTATCCCGTGGATCCACAAATGGTGCAGTAGGTTGAAATGACATTCCGTTATCCTGAGAAACATGTAAAACGTAACTTCCTGTTTCGGTCATTGCGTTTCCTGCCCAGACCACATCTGGATTGGCAACTGATACATTGACATCAAGCGCACTTGAAGCACCTACTGAAAAATTATTGAGTATGGGAGTAAGTTTCCATTTTTCGGCAAAATTTGTAGATCTCCAAACTCCGCTAACGGAAGGGCTAAAGACCACATCTGGATTGTTATTTACGTTGGATATTTTAGAATAAAAAGGGGACTTAGCTGCTCCAGATTCACCGTGTGTTGCAAAAAAGCCGTTTTCCCCATCAAAACGAGCAAAATTATTATACTGTGATCCCACAATATATTTATTGGTGTCCTCATAATTCCAGATTACCTCAAAACCATCCCCACCCAGTGGCTTCAGATAATTTGTGGCTGCATTTACATTTTCTTCAAAAGATATGTGAGAACCATTATCCTGCGCACCGGCTACATAAGAATTTGAACCGTTACGCTTGTCAGCACCGTAATACTGGGTGCTATTGAGCCCAATTGCCAATGCAGACCAATCTCCTTCAGTAGTAGCAGGATCTGCAAGGTAATCTGTGGAATATACACCACCATCATTAGAAAGTACGAGTTTAAAATCTTCGGCTTCATCTCCCTTGATCCACGCTAAACCATGTTGATCAACATGTACATAATCATTAAGTTCATTATTATAACCGGCTGCAATTGGGATGAATTCATAATTTAATGAATCGGTTATGGTAACCTTGTGCATTACTACGCCTCCAGCATAAAATATGTTCTCATCATAGGGATGCGTTGTAATGATATTATCATACCAGCCCTGACCAGAAAGTATATTGCCCGAATCTGGAGTACCCTCATAGCCTAATTGCGTAAAAGTCTCTCCTGCATCTTTAGTCACATAAAAATCTGTATTTACAGCAGATGCACCAGAGGGCGAATAAACACCTAAAACCACTTCGTCAGGATTTGCTGAAGATACATCCAACTCAAAACGTTCATTATTGGGATTGTAATCGTCCCGATCAAAAACCACTTCCCATGTGTAACCGCCATCTGTACTTTTTACGATACCTAAACTGTTTACGCCGCCATATATCACATTATAGTTGCCAGGGGTTGCATTGAGATCTTGTACGTTTGTGTCAGTTATACTATCTGTCGGTTTAAAATTTTCTACACCAAAGGTTTTTTCCCAGTTGGCACCGCCATCTGAAGTTACGTAAATTCCGGTTTCGCTTCCCACTGCAAGACTATCTGCATCGTTTGGGTTTATGGCGAGACGTCCTATCCCTCCAAAGTTTTTGGTGTTTTCTAGATATTCCCAACTCGCCCCGTCATCAATTGATTTTAGAAGACCGATTCCTCCTATAGCATCCAGATTTCCAAAAGGTTCTCCCGTACCAAGAAATATGGTCTTGGGGGCGTTTTCGCTAATTGCTACTGTAGAAGTTGCCATATTAGGCACTTTATAATCAGTCACATTGCTCCACGTACCACCTGCGTCTTCTGTAATCCACAGTCCGCCGCCCACTGTGCCAGCATACCACTTATCTGGATTATTGGGCGAGATAAAAACCTTCCGGGTTCGGCCAGGTACATTTGCGGGACCGCGCTCTTGCCACGTGGCCGTAGGCGCCCTTCGCGATCGGAATCCGATAGCCTTTTGCTTGGCCTTTTGAAATTCCTGCATCAAATAACCTTCTTTATATGTAGATTCTTTAGCATCTATAGGTTTCATAATGCTCGCGATATAATCGGCAATAAGCTCAATTCCCTTTGTGCCTTCGCCCTCTTCCTGTTCTTCATGCTCTTCTTTATTGGCCTCTAACTTGCCTTTTTTCTCAAGTTTAAACTCCTTTATTGAAGCAATATCATTCGTTTTTTCTTTTCTCGGTGTATCCTCACAGGAGGAAACCATAAAAATCCCCATAAGGAGAATAAACAATTGCAGTGTGTACTTGTGTTTCATAACGTAATTTTTAAGTTGGGTGATTATAATATTTAGGTTTGTTAAATACGTTTGCCGGAGTAAGTTTTATAGGCTGTCATTGAGGTTTACAATAATAGCTTCATTTGGGATTTGGGTCAAAGGGATTTCGTCCGGGTTTTCAGAAACGGGTTTGTGTTCCATGCCGACATACGGAATCAGTTTTAGCGAGATAGAATCGTTCCACCTTACATCTACGCCCTGGTAGCTGTCTCTTACAATGCACTTTTGAGTTTTAGTCTCATAAACCGCATAGTTTATGGTAGCCATAGGCCGCTTTGCCGAAATAATTTTTTCAACCTTCAGCAAAAAATTTTTGGACGTATTGAAAGTCTCAGTCCTTAAGGTATCCTGTTGAATGGAAATCATTCTTTCGTTTTTTGAAAGGTCTGAATCTATTTTCTCTTTGTTTTCCTGCGTTTTACATTGCACGGAAGCGTAACTCATTAGCGTCAATAAAGCTAAAATGCTAATTTTAGAAGTCGATAAATGGAAGAAATAAAAGTAATTTTCTTTCAATAGAAATATAAATTAAAGAGTGATTAGTGGTTTAAGAATTCTATAAATTTATTGAAACTTATTCGAAAATCGCAGTTTTTCTTCCTAATAATTCAATTTTTTGCGAGTTAATCGATTTTATTGCCTGTTAATTCTTTTTTCTTCAACAGTCCATTTCAAAAATGGCCATTTACTTAATTGCGAGTTATAGTACTTTTGGTCACCGGTCACTTCCTGCCCCAGCCACTTAGGCTTTTCAAAATATTCATCGGCTAGGTCGAGCTCTATTTCAGCAACTATCAGTCCGTCGTTTTGGTCAAAAAACTCGTCAATTTCATAGATTTTATCTGCTGCCTTAACGAGATAACGCATTTTATTAATATTTCCCGGTTCACAGAGTGACAAAAGCGCTTCGGCTTCTAGCAGTTCTATTTCCTTTTCCCATTC
>JBBPYO010000128.1:0-6508 GCA_038199845.1 Flavobacteriales bacterium | reverse complement strand
GTCCCCAACATCAGCAAAAAATGGATGTTTATGGCCAAAAAACAGGATAAATTGAATAATTTTTGGGGTTTGGGTTTCATGAAATCGATAATTTGGTGGAATTAACCTTATGCAAGATACTAAGTTTTGAACTTCAACGGGATGCAGCCTGAAAGGAAACTAAAATTTTAAGCCAAAAACGAAGGCGCCGTCATTACCGCCATTATAAAATGAGCGTACATAATCTATTCGCAAAAAGCGAAACTTTCCAAAGCCCAGATTGCCCAGACCCAGTGAGAATTCGCTATACGGTTTTCCAACCTCCCTAACCAAGACTTTTGCACCGGCCAACAAATTGAGGTTCAAGGCTCGAATTCCCGGTATTTTACCCAAAATATAACCTTTAAAATCCTGTTGCAAGTGCCCTTCAAAATAGTTTTTATTTGTACTCAGGTCATAATAAGGAAGTAAATTAAATCCAGTAATGCTACCGGTATTGAGGTTGATGCGGGTTTGGTTGCCGTTGAAGTGCTTATAATCCACAAAACTGACACCGTCACCGTGCAAAAAAGTCCCGCCGCCCAAACTATATTGAAAACTTCCCTTATTGCCCAAAGAAATCTCTTGAGAAAGCCGCGCGCCCATTCGGGTAAAGTTCAGCGTGCCCTGGGAAGCGACAAAACCTTGTTCAATGCCCAGATCCAATGTTGGATAATCCGATTCACCGACGTTGAATTTCCCGTCGGGATAAGTCATGTATTTCTGATCAAAATTTATACGAGCTGAAACCTCAAGTCTGGCTATTTTATGTTCGGTAATTATGGGCGTATCAAAATCGGTCGGCGCCAGCGGATTATTCGATGTATAATCCACATTGTTTTTTATTAGGACATAATCTGTCGTATTGAAAAGTGGTTTGCGCTGCTCGTAATTCAACATTGTTTGAAGCTGAAAACCGTTGAATATTTCTTCCCTATATCCAATTTGCGCAGTACTTAGATCGTAAGCTTTAAGATAATTGCGTTCCCAGAAAAGAGTGGAAATACTGTTTACTAAAGTTGGTATGGCATCATTTGCATTGAACTGTTTTACTTCTTGACCTCCACGCAGCCAAACCGTCCGATTGGTATTTCGGTCAAAACGCTTACTGATCCCTCCCGTAAAACGCAAGCGCTCCTCTGAAAGTCCGTAAGTGGCTTGAAGATTTGCATTAAAGACACTCTTGTATTTATCTGTCCAACTGCTGTAATTAAAATTTAGCGCGCTGTTCCAACCTTGCAGCGTATTGAAACGCAGGTTAAGCAATGGACTTCCTACACTCAACCGCCAGCGTTCAGAGGAATTTTCATAGCTGTAGCCCATCAATGGATCAAGCAGTTTAAATGCATTATGGGCTGCATCTACAGAATCCATATATTTCTTTGAATGTTCTACGATTTGCAAGCTGTCTTTTACCACATAATCGTTCTGCTCTTCCGTGGTAAGCGGGACGGGACGAACTTTTAGCCAATACAAACTGTCTTTTTCGTTGGCGCTGTCAGCGAAAGAAAGCACCTCATTGGTAAAGCTTTTTCGGTCGAAATCAGGCTGAAAATTATAATTGTCATATACCGCATTAAACCTTCCGTCACCGCCAAAACCGAACATTTTAAATCCGAAATCTATGGTCTGGGAGCGCTTTACCCATAATTTTTCGTCGTTATCGTATTTGAAATTGTGCTTAAAAACCAATTTTTCGATAAAAGGAACTTGAATCGCGGTTCCGGTAGTGGTAAGTTCGGCGCCATAGAGTTGCCAGGCGTCTTCAACTACGTAGATAAATCCACTAAAAACGCGGTCGTTTGTCCGTTTTGGGATCACTTCGATCTTATTAATCAGCGCCGCATTTTCATAGAAAGTTCCGACCAATTTATAGCGGTAATAATTAAACGCGTAATCGGCAATGGGCGAGACAAGCGCGGCGTTAAGATCTAGCGTGTTTTTATAGAATGAAAATTCAGCTTCCTGTGCGCTGTTAAAGCTAAACCCTTGATCGTCTCCGCTCACTTTACTGGCTGTGATCTTTTCCTTAAAATCATCTGGTGCGCGGTAGGAAATGGTAGAAATGGTCTCGCTGAGATAAACGATGCCAGAACGGGTGGAATCGAGTCCGCTGCCCAGATCAATTTCCTGACCCAGAATACTTTTCGGTGCGTTCTGCACTTTCCACAGGCCCCGGGAATAGAAATCGGCGGTGTAGGCCTTTTGTTTGGTAATCACTTTTTCTTTATTGGCAATCACTGCGCGGATTATGCGGTCTGCGGGATTTATACTTGCGTCAACCACAACTTCATCCAGCGAAGTCGCTGCTTCAGTCATTTTAATATTTAAGTTAAAAGGAAATTTTTCTATGGAAGCATTTACCGTTTTGGTAGCAAAACCAAGAAATTGAAAGGTGATGGCATAGTTTCCCAATTGGGTGATGTTCAATCGATAATCACCTTCGGCATTTGAAGTCGTTCCCAGCGTGGTATTTTGCACATAAATATTTACAAAAGGCAACGGCGAGCCATTTATGTCGGTAACGGTGCCAGATATTTGCGCTTGCATTAGAAAAGGAAAACACAGAATAGAAAGTAGGAGTAATTTTAATTGCATACCGTAAGTTCAAGAATTCTCCTAATTAGACTCTAATCTATATGCATTGTTGCATGTAGCGCTCTGTGAAAGCCTTAAAATCCTAATTATTAAAATCCTTTTTAACGCGGCTCAACCTACGTTTGCTATCACGATCTTTCATTACTTCACGTTTATCATGTAGTTTTTTACCTTTGGCCAGCGCGATCTGTAATTTTGCGAGTCCGCGGTCATTGATAAACATTTTTAGCGGAATAATAGTTGTGCCGCCAGTTTTGACCTCCTTATGCAGTTTGTTAAGTTCCCGGCGCTTCAGCAGTAATTTGCGCTCCTTTTTAGGTTCGTGGTTAAAAAAAGTAGCGTGAGAATAGATCTGAATGGTCATATTAACGACATAGAGTTCGTCGTCTTGAAACTCGCAAAAACTTTCTGTAATCGAAGCTTTGCCTTCCCGAATAGATTTGATTTCGGTGCCTTCAAGCTTGATACCAGCAACATATTTATCGAGCAATTCGTACTCAAAACGCGCTTTTTTATTCTTTATATTTATGGTATTGGTCTGTTTCATGACATTCTTTTAATAAAGTGGGTAAAACCAACTTTTGGGCTATTCTGAGTCGAGGTTTAATGAGATTCTAACGCTTTGCGAAATTAAAATCCTATCCTCAAATTTTTGAAAATAACTTCTTGAAATGATGTTTTTCGGTCTTTTCGTGCTAAAAACGCCTTATTTCAGTCAAAAATCATCCAAAAGTCTCACTTGAACAAAAATACTATTTTTAAATCAGCTTGTGCAATTGAAGTTAGAAGCCTTAATTTTGCCGCAAATGAACATAATATGAGGATTTTCGGTGTTTTGATGCTAGTTTTATTGATTATTTCCTGCGAGCAGAAGGAACAAATAAACGCTGCAGACGTGGTTATCAACAAAGCAATTGCGCGCGCTGGTGGGAAAGTGCTGGACAACGCAACCATTGCTTTTGACTTTAGGGATAAACATTATAAAGCCAATCGTGAGAACGGAAATTTTGCGCTTACCCGTTGTTCCGACGTGACATGTAAAGACACGCTTGACGTTTTGAGCAACAGCGGTTTTGAACGAAAGATTAATGGTAAACCCGTAAAACTTACCGATTCATTGATCGACTTATATAGTAACTCGGTCAATTCTGTTCATTATTTTTCCGTGCTGCCTTACGGTCTTGACAACCCAGCGGTAAAAAAGGAAATTTTGGATACTGTAGATATAAAAGGACGCTCCTATTATGAGATCAAAGTAATTTTTGAACAGCAGGGCGGTGGAAAGGATTATGAAGATGAATATATGTATTGGGTGAATACCAAAGATTTTACGGTGGATTATCTGGCATATAATTACCATGTGAACGAAGGCGGAACACGCTTCCGCGAAGCGTTTAATACACGGGAGATCAACGGCGTTCGGGTCGTGGATTATAAAAATTATAAACCGAAGGAGCAATATCCCGCGTTAGAGTCACTCGATTCTCTGTTTTTAAACGAGCAATTGGATCTACTTTCCCTCATTGAATTGAAAAATGTGGAGATTAAGGTTTGTCCCAACTGTTGATCGTTTCTTGTTCCACTGTTGATTTTCCGTTTTCCAAAATTACTTTATAAACGGTGCCAAATTCGTTGTCGTCAATTTCTGGGTAGCTTTTTTCGCCAATAATTGCATTCACAAATTCTGGCGTGGTGTTGCTATGACCTACAATAAGTACGGTTTTTCCGGCCGTTTCTTCCTTAAAAGAGGCATTGTACATTTTATCTGCATCGAAGGTTTTAACCATTAGGTCAAATTCTTTTGCGGTAGGTTCTGCCGTGGCGATGGTGCGTTTTGTATTGGTACTGTAAACCGCGTCCAGTTTTTTATCTTTAAAATATTTTGCCCAGAAATTGGCTCTTTCTTGACCTTTTTCGGTTAAAAGGGGATCATTTCCAACATCAGGACTGCGCTCTTTTTCCGCGTGGCGAATGAGATAATATGTTGTAGTATCTTGTTTTTCATTGTCTTGGCAGGATATGACGACGCAGAAAACTATTAAAATAGCAGCTAGGATTCTCATAGTGATTTCGTATTTAACGTAAAAGATAGAAAATTTTAGCAATTCATTAAGCGAAAACGATGGTAATGATCTTTAATTTAGTAAAAAATAATAATAACTAAAACCAATATAAGATGAATTCAGATAGTTTAGAAGGAAAATGGAAACAAGTAAAAGGTAAATTCAAGCAAAAATATGGTGATTTAACCGATGATGATACTACTTATGCAGAAGGTAAATTTGATGAAATGGTAGGTCGTATGCAAGAAAAAACCGGTAAGACCAAAGAGGAGATCCATAAGGAGATCGATAGTATGTAAGAATTATTTATAATTAAATTAAACCGCCATTAGTTCTCTAATGGCGGTTTTTTAATGTCTTTTCAGTTTTATAAATGTTATTTTTGATACTTGAAAAGAAGTATTAGAAAAATCCATATCGAAGATGCGCAATTAAAAGAAAGGCTTTTAAACTGGGCGCAAAATCAACAAACAATATTGTGGCTTGACAGTAACGGTCATGAGGACGCACATGGTAATTTTGATGCGCTGCTTGCAGTGGGTGAAATTTCCTCGTTGCGGTGTAATGATATTGATAATGCTTTTGACAAATTGGCTGCGTATCAATCCGATATTCAAGATTGGATATTTGGATATTTTTCCTACGATCTTAAAAATGATTTGGAAAGTTTAGTCTCGGAGAATGAAGATCAACTTAAATTCCCCGAACTATATTTTTTCCAACCTGAAAAAATAATTACGCTTCGCGGAAATACACTTACTCAAATGTACGCGCCTACATTTGAAAATCAAGCTGCTACGGACTTAAATACGATTAGAAATCAGTCTTTTTTACCCAAAAATCGATCAAATAACCTTAAAATTGAGGCCCGTTTAAATAAAACACAATATATTAAACAGGTAGAAAAAATGCTTTCGCACATTTATCGTGGAGACATTTATGAAGCTAATTTCTGTCAGGAATTTTACGCTAGCGGAACCATTTCCCCACTGAAAACCTACAACCATTTTAATGCAATTTCGCAAGCTCCCTTTGCCGCGTATTTTAGAAATGCCGAAAAGTATCTGCTCTGCACCTCGCCAGAGCGCTATTTGCGTAAAAAAGGTGATACGCTCATCAGCCAGCCCATAAAGGGAACTGCAAAACGAAGTGAAAACCCGGCCGAAGATGCGCAAATTGCGATCGCGCTCACTAAAGATGAGAAAGAACGCAGCGAGAATATTATGATCACAGATTTGGTGCGCAACGATTTATCCCGTGTGGCGCAAAAAGGGAGTGTGAATGTTGATGAACTCTGCGGAATTTATTCTTTTAAGCAAGTGCATCAGTTGGTATCAACGATCAGCGCAAAAGTAGATGCACGTATTCCTGTAATTGATTTGATCAAAAATACGTTTCCTATGGGAAGTATGACGGGTGCGCCAAAAGTTTCGGCAATGAAGATCATTGAAAATCTAGAACATCATAAACGTGGATTATACAGCGGTGCGCTGGGTTATTTTACGCCCGACGGAGATTTTGATTTCAATGTGGTCATTCGAAGTATTCTTTATGATGCGGTAAAAGAGCGCGTTTCATTTTCGGTAGGGAGTGCGATTACTTCACTGTCAGATCCTGAAAAGGAATATGAGGAATGTTTGCTCAAAGCAAAAGCGATGCGCGAGGTTTTAACAGAATAGCGGCGCTATTTTGATGAACTTTTCTAAGGTTCCAAACTTTGGAAAAGTTGATGCAAATAAAAAGGTCTTGTTTTCGCTATCTTTGAAATATGCTTAAAGCCTTTAAAAATCATCTGGAAAAACAGTTTCCCTATCTTAAGAATTCAACAT
>JBBPYO010000127.1:0-3868 GCA_038199845.1 Flavobacteriales bacterium | reverse complement strand
GCAGAAAAAGGAATTATAAACTACCACATTCGATCAGGCTTCAAAAGTTTTTTTTCCTAATTCCAGATCTTTCTTAAAACATCAGCAACCGCTACAAATGCTATAATTGGTTATTACTGTAGCCCGCCAAGTTCATTGTTGTCTTTTAAATCTTCAACGACTGCGTCTATGATTTCTTGAGGGGAATGTATTACGTCAAAAAAGTATCCATAATCTGGACGCTCGTAAGCTTTATACTGGGATTCGAGCATTTTGGGATCGAAAAAGTGATTTTTTCTTTTGGTCATGCGCTCTTTGATAAGCTCAAAATCACCTTCTAGCATAATCCAAATAATTTTTTCACTAGCTCCTTTTTGAAGTGTTTTCCGGTATTTTTCTTTAAGTGCCGAACATGCCAATACCGCCCCTTTATCTTTCTCCCACCCTGCCATCGCATTTGCCATGGCTTCTAGCCATGGTTGTCTATCTTCGTCATCAAGCGGATGACCGGCTTTCATCTTTTCTATATTTGCTTCGGGATGAAAGGCATCTGCATCGTGAAAAGGTATATTAACACGGTTTGATAAATACTGACCTATAGTAGTCTTTCCAGAACCTGAGACGCCACAAACTATTATAATTCTGCTCATAAATCTAATTTTGGATTTTCACCATCACTCAATCCCTTCGGAACAGGAATATCGAGATTCATAGTTTTATTGATTTTTTTGACAAAATATTCCGCAAGAAGTGGCGATTCCTTTTCTGAATTTTGATGAATAAAAAAATCAACTTGTTGTAAACCCTGATCTACCCAACTTTTCAACCGTTCAACCCATGCATCAAGTCGGTCATAATCACTGGGATGATTTGCACCTACAAAGCGTATAAAAGCTTCTCCATTTGTCATTCGCATATGCATGATATCGCGACGACCCGCCGTATCAACAAGTACGTTTGCCATCCCATTATCTTGCAATAATTTATAGAGTTGTTTTGAAACTTCGGCATCATTAAACCAATCCGTATGCCTAAATTCTATAGCCAACGGATGATTTTTTGGCCAATTCTGTACAAATTCCTCTACTCTGTCCCAGTTCTTAGGCTGAAAATTGTCGTGGAGCTGTAAGAAAACGGTGCCCAGTTTTTCCTTCAGCATTATCACGTGGTCAATATATTCTTCAATGAGCGGTTTACTGTCCTTAAGGCGTTTGCTATGACTAATGGTGCGCGTGATTTTTGGAAAAAACTTAAAACCTTCAGGCGTTTTATCGCGCCAGGCCTCAAATTGATCTTTGGGAAAGAGCCTATAGAAAATAGCGTTCAATTCTATAGAATTAAACTGTGAAGAATAATAACCAAGTTCATCCTTGATTCCGCGGGGATAAAAATTCTTCAGATCCTGCTTATTCCATTTGGCACAGCCCACAAAAAATTCAGGTTTATCTGGTTTTTTAAGTTTCTGAAGTACTTTTAACGTGTCAGCATGATCCTGTGGAAGGCTAAAATCTATCTGGGAAGGGTCTTCTACTTTTCCAAAATTCATAAGGAAGTGTTTCTGTAAATATAAGGTAATGCAGATAAATTCAACCTTAGATTAATTTAAAGCAAGACGCAGATTTTCAAAATTAAACATTATGTATTCGTAAAATGTATGGGAACAAAATAATACATTAATTTTCGTTTGCCTCGTTCCTAATAAGCGCGAAACACTCGCTATTACTGAAGAATTTTTCTTGAATAATGCTACTCTTTGGGATTCCAGAAAAAGGGTCTTACGCTTTTATATTCGGATTTTTCAATTTAGAAATTGTTGCGGGAATGCCATTAAAACATTAATTAAATTCGGTCAAACCTGAATTTGAGCGAAGAAGATACTATTTTAGGACAATCTTAAAAAAAAACAATTCTAGTTATTACCCAAAATTTTCTGTTTGGAATGTAGGGTAATAAAACGCTGATGCCAATTGAAAAATGTTTTTTACTTTCGCCTCACAAGATCTAGAATGGTGGAGCTAACGAGCAATAAAAGTAGGTCTTACCTAATTTTTTGATTATTCTTGCGTTAATTTGATTTCTCTTTTAACTTTATAATAAACAGTGAATACTATGAAACGCTTATCATTAATGCTGCTCACAGTCGTTTTGCCCTTATGTGGACTGTGGGCACAAGCGGCAAATAATATTGTAGAAACCTACATTGAACGAAGTGGTGGGAGAATAGCCTGGGATACCATTAAAGGTACAAAAATGGAAGCCACGGTACAGGAAGGCGGCGTGACCTTACCCCTAATTCTCTACAATACAAATACCGGCAAGCAGGCAATACTGGTAGATTTTGCCGGCAGGCGCTTTGCACAGCTCGCTTTTGACGGAAGCACTTTCTGGACCACGGATCTTACGACAATGACACCACTATTGGAAAGTCAAGAGGCCACCGAAAATGTCAAACTGGGTATGAATGATTTTCCTTCTCCCATTATTAATTATGAAAAAAATTATTATCAGCTGGAATATGAAGGAATTGTAACCGTAGATAGTGTGCAGACTTTTAAAATAAAACTGGTCAAAGAACCATTAAGCATAAACGGAAAAACTGTAGACGACATCAGCTATTATTACTTTGATACGCAGAATTATAATCCTGTAAAGATTGAAACAATAATGCCTAGCGGTGAAGCGTCCACTTTTCGGTTAAGCGATTATCAGGATGTTAAAGGTCTCTCGTTTCCGTTTACCATTCGGCAGGATAATGCGGAGATTAAAATTAAAAGTATAACCATAAACCCAGAAATAGACGGTAAAGTGTTTGAATTCCCGCTGGGCGATGATTAAAAATCTCCCGTTTTGACATTAAAAAACCTCGATTTTAAGGCTAAATCGAGGTTTTTTGATACTATTTTCTAAGATTTTAATGCAATTTGAGAAATCGACAGCAGAAGTTAAGATTCAGATATAAACGTTGAATTTACACAAGAGAGTCGGGCAATAAAACCCAACTTAGAATCAATAGGAATTAAAATAAACCGTCTTTCTATTTACAAATTCCTGAATCCCGTCGCTTGAAAGTTCGCGACCATAGCCGGAAATTTTAGTGCCTCCAAAAGGTAAACGCGGATCACTTTTTACTAGTTCGTTGACAAAAACGGCACCATCATCGAATAGCGGAGCGAGTTTTTCCGCCCTTTTTCGATCTTCTGTAAAAATGGAAACGCCCAGGCCAAAAATAGATTGATTGACCAGATCTACCGCTTCATCGTCCGTTTTAAATCGCGTTATACCAATCACCGGTCCGAAAGTTTCTTCTTTAAATAAACTCATGGTATTAGTGACATTATCAACGACCGTAGGTTCAAAATACGCTTTATCACGATTACCACCAATTAGTATTTTTGCCCCATCCTTCACGGAACTTTGAAGTTGTTTTTCAAGATCCTCCGCTAGATCTTCGCGCGCCATAGTTCCTATAAAAGTATTTTCATTCATAGGATCTCCGCTCTGCAACGCTTTGACGGCCTCTACAAATTTCTGTGTGAATTTGGTTGCTATACCTTCTTCAACCAATAAACGTTTACCGGCAATACAGCTCTGGCCGGTATTCTGAAACCTCGCCTGTACACAGGTTTTTACCGTTTCTTTCAGGTTACAATCGGCAAATACTACCAAAGCATTACTCGCGCCCAACTCCAGTACCGATTTTTTAATTTCTTCGCCGGCAACACTTGCAACTGCACTTCCAGCGGGTTTACTACCGGTAAGTGTAACTGCTTTTATTTTTTTATTCCTTAGAATTCCTTCTATTTTTTTGCTGCTCAATGGTAGATGCTGAAAACAATCCTTTGGAAAGCCGGCGCGTTCAAATACCTGCTGAATCTTTTCTCCACACATC
>JBBPYO010000126.1:0-7004 GCA_038199845.1 Flavobacteriales bacterium | reverse complement strand
TTAGAAAAGGTTGAAAGTTGAAGGTTGCATGATTAAAAAACAGACCTGTTAACCTAATTCACCTATTTCTATCATTCAACTAGAATCTCGCGTTAGGGATTGCAGTGAAAATACTTTTATGAGAAACGAATAAAAGATTGTAACGAAAAGCCCGACCCGAAGGGAAACGCCCAAAAAACCTCAAAAATAAAAATTCAACTAGAATCTCGCGTTAGGGATTGCAGTGGAAATCCTTTTTGAGAGGAACGAATAAAAAGATTGCAACGAAAAGCCCGACCCGAAGGGAAACGCCCAAAAAACCTCAAAATTAAAAATTCAACTAGAATCTCGCGTTAGGGATTGCAGTGGAAATCCTTTTTGAGAGGAACGAACAAAAAGATTGCAACGAAAAGCCCGACCCTTAGGGAAACGCCCAAAAGCATATAAAATGGCAAAAAACATCTAAAAACAGACTTATTTGATCAAAAAACAGCCTTTATTCCTCATAAACCTTTTAAAACCTCAACCGTATAATCCACTTCTTCTCTTGTATTCTCATGTGAAAATGAAAAACGCACTGAGGGTTTCATCTTATCTTCTGCATTTAAAAAGGAATTGAGCACATGACTGCCTTGATCACTACCGCTCTGGCAAGCGCTTCCTTTAGAACATGCGATCCCTTTAAGATCAAGTTGGAAAAGTGTCATCAACGCTTTATCTGCCGGTATGGGCAGGCAAACATTAATGAGTGTGTAAGTGCTCTTAGAAGCATCTGCACAGTTTCCATTAAGTTTAACTCCCGGGATTTCGGTCCGTAATCTTTCAATAAAATAGCTTTTTAAATCCTCTATTTTTGTCCGCTCCTCTTCCATTTTTTCGCAGGAAATCTGTAGCGCTTTTTCCATTCCCACAATATTGTGTACCGCTTCAGTACCTGCGCGACTGCCGCGCTCTTGTCCTCCACCAAAAATTAAGGGTCGCAAACCGCTGTTTTTACGTATATAAGCAAAACCCACACCTTTGGGACCGTGAAATTTATGGGCGCTGGCAGCGACAAAATCTACCGGAGTCGCTTTAAGGTCAACTTCAAAATGCCCGATGGATTGCACCATATCACTGTGAAACAAAGTATTATTCTCTTTGCAAAGTGCGCAAACTGCATCAATATCAAGCATATTACCTATCTCATTATTAATATGCATGAGGCTCACCAACGTTTTTTCGGTGCTATTTTGAAGCAGTTCTTCAAGATGTTCAATGTCCACACTTCCGCAAGGTTTTATTTTTACGTGGGATACGCTAATATCAAATTGATTTTGCAGATGTTCTATTACGTGCACGACTGCATGATGTTCAATCGCACTTGTAATAATATGCCGTACACCCAGATCGCGCACGACAGAATTGAGAATCAGGTTATCTGCCTCTGTTCCGCCAGAGGTAAATACCAGTTCACCAGCGGAAACATTTAAAAGTTTTGCAATGGTTTTGCGCGCATTTTCTATCAAACTTTTGGCTTTACGGCCGTAAGCGTGCGACGACGAGGGATTACCGGGAATATCGCGCATCACTTCAACCATCGCTTCCAGCACTTCTGGGCGTATTGCTGTGGTCGCAGCATTATCAAAATAAACGGATTCCATAATTTCAGTTTGGCGCAAAATTACTTAGAATATAATTATTATCGCGCAAAGACGTTAGTTAACTGCAAAGCTTTATTTTTGTCCCCTAAACCTCAATTATGCAGCGTTATCTCCTAATTATAATAGCATTGGCACTCACTTCTTGTAATGATGGCGATATCATCGTAACGAGTTTCGATTTTGAAGGTTTAGATATAAATTTATGCAGAACCGCTCAGATAAACCAGCCAGAGAACATTAAATATGTTTTTTCTAAAATAAACCCAGATACAAAAGAAGTTCTCGCGCTTGAATTTATAACAGACCAACCCATTCTTAGCAAACCTACCAATGGAACGCCATATACAATCCAATTCAACGGAAGCACAGCTAAGGTGAGCTATAGAATATTCAATGCCGAGATAACCGAAGATTATTTCTGCAATGCGGTTCCACCAGCAAATCCTACGGTAAGTGAAGAATATATAAGCGGCGAAGGTACTGCTGTAATTACCGTGACCGGAATTCCTCTGGATGATGACGGTATTCTCGCTGCTGATGAAATGAACCTGGGCGGCGGTGATATAGATGGGGATGGCTTGCTTAATGCGTATGACCTTGATGATGATGGTGACAATGTGCCTACAAAAGATGAAGGCATCGCACTTAATGCAGATAAAAGTCTAAATTTTGCAGCCTGCTTAGACACTGATGGGGATGGCATTCCTAATTTTATGGATCCCGATGATGATGGGGATGGTGTGGATACGCGTGATGAGGACACAGATATGGATTTTAATCCGAACAATGATAGGACAGATCCCGCTAATCCCATTCCTGATTTTTTAAATAATAAGTATGCTGTTGATTATAATGTGAATAAATACATATTACATTCTTATGATCTTACCGATATACAAGTGACCATTGTACTCAACAACCTCGTTTTTCAAAATACCGCTACAGATGAGATCATACGCCGTGAGGAACTTTTATATGAAACCTATAATGCCGCTAAACAAAGCGACACCATTACGCCCCAGTTTCTTGAGCAGTAAATTTTCCTAGGAATTTTGAAAAATATAAACCTCGGTGGCACCCAGACCGTATTTTCTGTAATCTGCATCGTAGAATTTAACGTCGTATCGGGATAATAGCGTCTCTAGTTCCATGCGCAGCACGCCCTCTCCTACTCCGTGAATAAAGACAATTTTTTGAATCCCCTTGCGGATTGCAAATTCCAGTTGGCTGCGGGCGGTATCCATCTGTAGGTTTAAAATATCATATTTATTCATTCCCTTTTCATTATCAGTTAGTTGATGGGAATGCAGATCAACTTCCATAGGCGGAAATGTTTTTTCTCTTTTTGAGGAAGTTTTTTTAGTTCGTAATTGTTGCTCGTCTTCCCTTTTCCTTTCCGCGATTAGCGCATCACTAAGATCCATGTCATCAAAGCCCTCTTCAACAACGAGTTCACTGGCTTGCGCTTCAATGATAAAACCATCTTCTGTCTCTATTTTTATATTATTTTGCCCAACGGCCAAAACTATTCCGGTCATCGCGTCGTCAATGAAACTTACCTTCTGCCCTTTTTTAAATTCCATAATTACTTATTATCGTTGAAAGAAAACCTTTTATCGGGGTAAAGAACTCAAAACGAGTTACCATAAGAAATAAATTCTTATTTTTACGCCAAATTCAATTCAATTATATGAAAAATGTATACCCCAAATTATTATTTTTCTTTTTACCGGTTATCGCAAGTGCTCAGTTACACATCCAGAAAAATAACACTTCTGGAAGTACTGACAATGTTTACATCTATAATAAAGGTGAAATTTTATATGTGCAGCAAGATATCAGTCTAAAAGATGGTTCTGCGGAAAGTAAGTCTGGCAATATCTATTTACGCGACGAGGGACAACTTATTCAAGGAAATGATAATGCTAAAAATTCCGGAACTGGCATTGTTTCCGTCTATCAGGAAGGTACTGTTAATCAATGGGATTATCATTTCTGGGCTTCGCCGGTGAATGATCCGCTTAAAACTGCTACCGAAGTAGCGCCTATAGGTAATTCTAGCCTCAACTTGGCTGCGACCAATACTAATTTGGGTAAAGGTGGTGGTCTTTTTTATGTTAGTGATGAGATTGTGAGTAATCCGGCAGCATTTAGTAGTAATACTTACGACGGCTCCCCTTCCAATTCTGGTAGCCCTGTTATTATTGCAAATTACTGGCTTAACAAATATACTATGGGCACCGATTATTCAGGTTGGAACCGAATACTTGAAGGTGGAAACCTAAACCCCGGCGAAGGCTTCACCATGAAAGGCGTGGGCGGCGGTGAAGGAACAGTACAACGTTATGATTTTAGAGGACGACCCAACAATGGTACCATCGAAGTTGCAGTCGCTGCCAATCAAAATACGTTGGTAGGAAATCCCTATCCCTCTGCTATGGACCTTAATTTTTATCTGTTATCCAATTCCGGTAAGGACGTTAGCAACTGTAGAGAAGGATTTACTCCTGTTGCCGTAGGCGACAGAATTACAGGGATTGCCTATTTTTGGGAATCTGATCCCAAGACGAAATCGCATTATTTAGTGGAATATCAAGGGGGGTATGGTACATATTCGCCTGGGAACTGTAGTAATTCCGGCATTTATGCCAGAGCAACGTTCAGCAAATATGATCGTGATGGTGAACCTGTGGGGAGTGGTGGAGATCAGTCTACCGACCCCCTTCCCGGAAGACGTTATGCTCCCGTGGGCCAAGGATTTTTTGTGGTGGGGAGTTCAAATCCTGACGGTAACGTTGTGGAAGCGCGCAATGAATTCCGTGTTTTTCAAAAGGAAAATACAACCACCTCAACTTTTAAAAGCGCCGAAAGAAAAGAAAAAATAGATCCAGACGAAACCAATATAAAAGCATACGATGAAGCCTACCGCACTCCGCAAATGCGCTTGATGATCGGGATCAATGATATATATATGCGCGAACTGGTAACGGCTTTTTCAGAAAGTGCCACAGAAGGCTATGATCGCGCCGCCGATGGTGAAAATATTTCGTTTTTAAGTACAGACATCAGCTATCATTTACCAAACAGTAATGTACCCTATACCATAAATGTATTGCCCTTTAACGCAGATGGTGAATTACCGCTTATCATTAACGCTGGTGGAAAAACAAATTCGTATTCCATTAAAGTGAGCGATATAAATCAAGAAGTTCCCGGCGTCTGGATCTATGATAAAGAAATGGATAAATATCATGATATATTGAATGGGACTTATGACCTTTCTTTGCCAACGGGTGTTTATGCAGATCGATTTGCGGTTGTTTTTAAAGATGACAGCGCTGCTCTTGATATTGCGGAAGAAGTGAAATCCTCTTTTGATGTACTGCAAAACAATAAAATCGCCCAACTTCGTGTTCTAAATCCGCTAGCCGTTGCGCTTAAAGAAATATCGGTATTTGATATTTCCGGTAGGCAAGTTGCTGGCAAACTCAATGAAGGTGAAGCGCAGGAAGTAGTTATTTCTTCGGCTAATTGGAGTGATGGTATTTACATTGTGCGTGTGGTTACCCGTGAAAATATTGAGTTTACCAAAAAAATACAGGTCGCCAACAAAAACTAGAATATCTAATGGAAGAATATATGCTCCCATGCCTTACAAAACAATATCTTGGTTTTGACTGCATGGGCTGTGGTTTGCAGAGAGCGGCAGTATTTCTTATAAAAGGTCAGTTTGTTGACGCTTTCCACATGTATCCCGGTATTTATCCCCTTGTATTCCTGTTTGGTTTCCTGGGGATTTCTCAGTTTTTCCAAATTCGTTTTTCGGGTATTATCACCAACTTTTTGGCAATATCCACCGCTTTGATTATCATTGTAAGCTATATAATCAAACTAACCACAATCTTTTAAAATATGGAAGAGCAAAAACTACCTAATGCAACCATTTCCCTGATCCTGGGAATCATTTCTTTTATCGCCTGCTGTTTCAGCTCCGGTTTTGGAGGATTACTTCTTTCTGGAATCGCGCTTTATCTTGCAAATAAAGATCTTAAGATGGCGCAACCAAACCCTGAATTATATGAAAATTATAATACAGTAAAAACAGCCAAAATCATAGCCATCGTCGGTTTGGTATTAGCGGCTATAACAGCAGTTATAAGTATCGTTTTTCTCATTATTTTTGGAAGCCTAGAAGCTATTCAGGAATGGGCTCAGGAAATGCAAGCTGCTCAGCAATAACTTTTATATTGTATAGGAATCAAAAAGCGGCCAATTGTCTCCAATTGGCCGCTTTTTCTTTCTCATTTTCCGCTTGAAAATAACCGTTTTTAGCGGATTTCAAGCGATTTATAAAGCGATTGTTTAGTTGAGAACAATATTGATCCTCGCAAATAAGTAGCGACCATCTATACCAAACTGCGTAGAACGTCTAGAATACAAAAACATTCCATTAGACTGAAACTCGGGATCTGCCATATCTGGATAAATATCAAAAAGATTATTGGCTCCCACTGTTAGGCGAAGCGCTGGTGAAAAGCGGTAGCTCGCACTTAAATCTGTCACCACTTTACCGGCGTAAATTCGGTTTATGTCCGGTTCTATATTGTTGGTCGCTTCTTCCACTTCCCCAAAATAGGTGTTTCTTAAAAAAGCGTTCCATTTTTCACCTATAAAAAGGCTATTGGTCAAACTTCCTTTGGTTCGCGGTACCGCAGCTTCAATATAAATCTTGCTGGTACGGTCAAAATAGGTGTCAGATAAACCAGCATCTACAACCGGTCCTGGAATATTGATATTCTCAATAGTGGTTTTAGACACGGTAAATGACAGCGTATTTGTCAATCGTAAATCTGCGCCTAAATTGGCTTTGTGATCTGCCACAAAATCAATTCCCTTAGTACGGGTATCTATTGAGTTTACAAAAAATGCTGCTTGCGTTGCGTTCGCCTGACTGAACAAACGCTCCAGTTCTGCATTTCCGTTGGGTCCAAATTGACCGGTAAGTACCACCCGATCGTCAATATCGATCAAGTAACCATCAACTGTAACGGTCATATTTGCATTTGGTATTTTAGCTGTAAAACCAGCGGTATAACCCAGCGAAGTCTCTTCTTTTAGCTCCGCAACATTCAATAAACGTGCAACTCGGGACGTATTTGAGAAAATACCAACTTCTTGTGGAATTCCATCCACAAACAAGGTCGAGGTAGAATTATAATTGATCTGGTGCAAAGAAGGCGCCCTAAAACCGGACTGTACCGAACCTCTCAAATTCAGGATCTGATTTAATTTCCAGAGAAAGGAAGATTTAAAGTTCAGCGTTCCGCCAAAATCAGAAAAATTCTCATAACGCAGCGCTCCCGTTAAACGGAAGGTTTCGGT
>JBBPYO010000125.1:0-3087 GCA_038199845.1 Flavobacteriales bacterium | reverse complement strand
TATTGCTGGCTACATTCTGGAATTTGGTCTATGCGGTGGGTATAGGTCTAGTTATCGCCTCACTGATATTTATGAAAAAAATGGGTGATATCTCGACGACCAAATCTAAAGTGTTACGTCTGGATGCCACAGATGAGATTAAGGAGAGTTGGGCAGATGAGTTGAATTTCCCGAAAAGTTTAAAAGAAGAGGTTTTTATAAAGCGCCTAGAGGGTCCTCTATTTTTTGGATATACTAACGAGTTCACCATGCTTGCAACCGAGATTCCAGAAACCGCTTCACATACCATTATTAGAATGGGCCGTGTACCTTATATTGATCAGTCTGGGCTTTACGCGCTTGAAGAAGTACTGTTAAAACTTAAAAATAGCGGTATAGAACCGCTGATCGTAGGCCTTAATGAGCAACCACGTTATTTAATGGAAAAAATAGATATTATTCCAGACCTTGTATCTGAAGATCATATTTTTAAAGAATTCAAAGATGCTGTAGTTTTTGTACGCGCTCATGTTCTAGATAAAGTATAAAATTCATTCTTCTTATGATTTCTCTTTTTTGTAATATTCAAAAAGCGCAAAATTAATTTCAGAATTTGTAAAATACCTTTAAATCTGTTCCGATTAACTTAAAGTTTTATTCTTAATAAGCCCAAAAGAAAAACCCGATCTAGATCGGGTTTTTGCTTATGAAATCAACAATTTCTATTTTCGAAAAATGTTATTCTACAGTCACTGCTTTAGCCAGGTTTCTGGGCTGGTCTACATTTTTATCAAGCAATAGGGCAATGTGATAGGAAAGTAGTTGTAAAGGAATGGTTGTCAGCAATGGGGACATACTATCCATCGTTTCTGGAACTTCAATCACATAATCAGCAAGATCTCTTACTTGCTCATCACCTTCTGTCACTATAGCTATGATCTTACCTTTTCGAGATTTTATTTCCTGTATATTACTGATGATTTTCTCGTAATGCCCTTTTCGCGTAGCGATAACAAGCACAGGCATTTGTTCATCTATAAGTGCGATGGGACCATGTTTCATTTCTGCTGCAGGATATCCTTCTGCATGAATATAAGAAATCTCCTTTAATTTTAGAGCACCTTCCAGAGCTACTGGAAAGTTAAAACCTCTTCCCAAGTATAGGAAATTAGGGGCATCTTTAAACTTTTCGGCCACTTTTTTGATATGGTCGTTAGATTTAAGTGCTTTCTCCACTTTTTCAGGAATGCGCTCCAGTTCCTGAAGATGCATATGAAAATCTGATGTAGAAATTTTTCCTTTTTCAAAGGCCATTTTAAGAGCGATAAGGGTAAGTACCGTTATTTGCGTTGTGAACGCTTTAGTAGAAGCAACCCCTATTTCTGGACCGGCATGCGTATATGCTCCCGCATGTGCTTCGCGAGAAATGGAAGAGCCTACAACATTACATACTCCAAAGACAAAAGCCCCATTTTCCTTGGCCAGTTTCATCGCAGCCATCGTATCTGCTGTCTCTCCACTTTGAGAAATAGCGATAACTACGTCATCTTTTTCTATTACAGGATTGCGGTATCTAAATTCTGATGCATACTCAACCTCAACGGGAAGGCGAACAAGTTCTTCAAAAATATATTCTGCCACAAGTCCAGCATGCCAAGAAGTACCACAAGCAACAATGATTATACGTTTTGCATTGAGAAATTTATTCATATGCTCATCCATACCAGCCATCCTGATCAAGCCTTCTTTGCTAAGCATTCTACCTCTGAAAGTATCTGTTATGGCTAATGGCTGCTCAAAAATTTCCTTGAGCATAAAATGATCGTAACCTCCTTTTTCTATTTGTTCAAGATTAAGCTTTAATTCCTGAATATAAGGAGCGACAAAACTGTCATCCTTAATTTTAAGAATTTTTAAAGGTTTGTGTGTACGAATTACCGCCATTTCACCATCCTCCAGATAAATGGCATTTGAAGTATATTCAATAAATGGTGAAGCGTCTGATGCGATGAAATATTCATCTTCTCCCACACCTATGGCAAGCGGACTGCCCAGACGGGCAACTACAATTTCATTGGGTTTTTTACGACTGAAAACAGCAATAGCGTATGCTCCTACAGTCTGGTTAAGTGCGATTTGAACTGCCTTTCCCAATTTTACGTCTTGATTTTTTTGGACATCTTCAATCAAATTTACTAATACTTCTGTATCAGTATCTGATTTAAAAGTGTAACCACGATTTTTGAGTTCCTTTTTAATGGATTCATAATTCTCAATAATCCCGTTGTGAATGATAACGAGGTCTCCAGAATTAGAAAAGTGGGGGTGGGAATTTACGTCGTTGGGCACGCCATGTGTTGCCCATCTCGTGTGGCCTATACCTAATGTTCCTTTAGTGACTTTATCACGTTCTGCTTTAGCTTTCAGATCAGCTACTTTTCCTTTTGTTTTGCAAAGGTGAATCTCATCATTGTCAAATAAAGCGATTCCGGCACTGTCGTAGCCGCGGTATTCTAAGCGCTGTAAACCTTTAATAAGAATGGGGTAAGCATCGCGTTTTCCTATGTAACCTACAATTCCACACATAATAATTACTGATTAGGGGTTTCTATAAAATATAATTTTAACGATAATCTTTTGTTTGCATCCGTACTTGCATTGCCGTAAAGGATGGTTCCTTCTTGAGATAAAATGGAAGTATTCGGTACGCGGTTAGGTTTTTCTGGCGAGGTTATATTTCTAATGGCCACAGTGCCAATGCCCGAAGGTAATAAATTTTGAGCTACCACAACACCAAGTTTCGTGCTTGGGGATACATTTTCAGGATTGAGCAAGTTTTTAATATGTTCTGTGATACGTATAGTGTAGCGCACACCATTACCATCGGCATCTGTTTCAAGAGGTCCTAAATGTGTTGTGCCAACGGCAGTAATCGCTCCTTGTGTACCTTGAGAATCAGCACTATAGTCGGCGAGAGGCGCGTTCGTTTTTAGATCATAAATAAAAATCCGGGTTGGTGCATTCTTAGTGTCTCCACCTAGTTGTTTCAATTTTTGCTGATCTACATAGAAAATAAGGTTTGCCTCGCGTACCAGTTTTGATGAACCG
>JBBPYO010000124.1:0-6680 GCA_038199845.1 Flavobacteriales bacterium | reverse complement strand
CCTTCACTTCTCATTTTCCAATTCCTTCTTATACTCCTCTATATGGGATTCTGTTTCTGGATCGAGTTCTGGTTCTTTGATATCCGGGTACTTTTTCAGCTCCTCAAGAAGGATTTTTGCCAAAATAAGGCGCGCAGTAGGTTTATCATCCGCTGGGACTATGTACCAAGGTGCGTTTGATTTTGACGTATTGTTGATAGCGTCCTCATAACAAGCCTGATATTCATCCCATAGTTTCCGTTCTTCCAGATCTCCTGCGGAAAACTTCCAGTTTTTGTCCGGTTTTTCCAATCTTCTCAGTAACCTATGTTTTTGCTCCTTTTTAGAAAGGTGCAGAAAAAATTTATAAACGAGCATTCCATTCTGGGCGATATGTTTTTCGAAATTATTAATCTGCTCAAAACGCTTATCCCAAAACGCTGGAGTAATGTCATCGACAGAATTAATGTGCGGAAGGTTTTCATTTAAAACATACTCGGGATGTACACGGGTCACGATCACATTTTCATAGTGCGTTCGGTTAAAAACACCAAATTTACCGCGCTCGGGTAGGGCGATATAATGCCGCCAGAGATAGTCGTGCTTCAGTTCATTTTTAGTGGGGACTTTAAAACTGTCCACCTCCATTCCACGGGCATTGAGATTTTTAAAAACCTCGCGGATTAAACTGTCCTTTCCCGCGGTATCCGTTCCCTGAATGCAAATGAGAACTGCATATTTACCGTGGGCGTACAATTTGTTTTGAATGTCGGCCAAGTCTTTGCTTACCTCTTCCAGCTCATCTTTGAGATTATCCTTTTTGCCAAAATCCTCATGGGTAGCAACATTTTGCAATTCTATGGTGCCGGTTACTTTATAATCTTCTGCTTTCATATAACTGATTTTTGTTTAAAAAATATGCTTTACCGCGGACTATTAATTTAAATCTTTCAGCTGAAAAATCAGCATTTTTAATTGATTACTGGCTATTTACTGGCAAAAAGTGTCACATCTTCTTCTGAAACTTCCGTACCGCCCAGAATAATAAGTCGCTCTATCACGTTGCGTAGTTCGCGTATATTTCCCGTCCAGTCATATTCCTGTAATTTTTTTATGGCTTTGTCAGTAAAAATCTTTAAAATCGTGCCCTGCTCCTGCCCTATTTTGGCGGCAAAATAAGTTACCAATAGCGGAATATCATCGCGGCGCTCATTAAGTGGCGGTACGCGAATTAAAATAACGGCCAACCTATGGTAGAGATCTTCCCGAAAATTGCCTTCTTGAATTTCCTTTTTCAAGTCTTTATTGGTCGCCGCAATAACCCGCACGTCCACTTTTATGTCCTTATCACTACCCACGCGTGATACTTTGCTTTCCTGCAGCGCTCGCAAAACTTTGGCTTGCGCCGAAAGACTCATATCACCCACCTCATCAAGAAAAAGAGTGCCACCATTAGCAGCTTCAAATTTACCGGCACGGTCTTTTACCGCAGAGGTAAACGCGCCTCTTACGTGACCAAAAAGTTCACTTTCAATCAATTCTGAAGGGATTGCAGCACAGTTCACTTCAATGAGCGCACCTTTAGAACGTTCACTTTTTTCGTGTAACCAGTGCGCTACCAGTTCCTTACCAGTACCATTGGGGCCAGTAATGAGGACTCTGGCTTCGGTGGGGGCGACTTTTTCAATGATTTCCTTTATTTTAGAAATAGCTTCACTCTCGCCCACCATTTCATACTTTTTACCAACTTTTTTCTTGAGCATGGTATTTTCGGTAACCAGACTTTTACGATCAAGGGCGTTGCGCACCGTATTGAGCAAGCGATTAAGATCGGGCGGTTTTGAAATGTAGTCAAAAGCGCCCATACGCATGGTATTTACAGCAGTATCGAGATCACCATGACCGGAAATCATAACAATAGGAATTTCAGGTTTGATTTTTTTTGCAGCTTCCAGCACTTCGATACCATCCATTTTTGGCATTTTTATATCGCAAAGCACCAGATCGTAATCAGTTTCCTTTATTTTTTCCATTCCCGCGACACCATCTTCGGCTTCTTCTACCTGGTATTCCTTGTTTTCTTCGGTAAGAATTTTTACCAAAACTCGGCGTATCGCAGCTTCATCTTCTATGATCAGTATTTTTAACATAGTCTAAAATTTAATTTTCGATTTTAATCCTCTTATAATAAGAAGATTTATCGTCATTGATGTTGTAAATATTGTAGCGGTCATGGTTCCACAAACTAAAATCAGAATAAACTGCGCTGCTCAATCATAAAACCCTATTTTTTTCGGTAAATATGTCAACCATATCCTAAGAGATTGATGAAAAAGCTTTAGGTATTTGGTTTGAAAAAATGCACATCGCGTTGTGGGAAAGGGATACTTATACCATTTTCCCTGAATTCTTTATCGATTTTAAAACGCATTTCACTTTTTATACGCGGATCTACAAAACTATCGTGGATAAAGAAATACACTCCAAAAAATAAGGCGCTATCGCCAAAATCCTCAAAGAACACAAAGGGTGTTGGGCTTTTTAAAACACCATTTTGCTTATCGGCACAATCCAAAAGTATTTTTTTTACCAATTCTGTATCACTTCCGTAGGCCACGCGTACATTTACCGCTTCCCGAGTAGTTCTGTGATTTTGAGTGTAATTATAAATTACCTCGGTCATAAATTTATGATTGGGGATAATGATCACTTTATCATCGCGCGTTATCGCACGGGTAGTACGTAATTTAATCTCAAAAACACGGCCTACCTTATTATTTAACTCTATAATATCGCCCACAGCCAGTGATTTATCCACCATAATAAAAATACCGCCTATCACATCCTGAAAGAGTTCTCGTAGGGCAAGACCAAGACCTACTAATAATGCGGCGGAAGCGGTAAGGAGAACCGTAACGTTTATTCCGGAAGCACTAAGTGAAAGCACGATTACAATGAGATAGGTAAAATAGCGTATAAACTTGAAAATACTTATAAACTTAAGCTCATCCTCCCGCTCCATTTTACGGGTGATAAAACTACGTATCAACCGTAATAATAGTGAAGCCACCACAAAAGATACGATTACAAGCAGTACCCCACCTATAGTAAGGCGAATGGCGCTCTCTCCTTCACCAATAGAATAACCCATTCCGAGAAATTGCGCTATGGATGACCATACATTTTCGTGGATACTGTTTTTTACAGCGGCTGCGCCATCTGCAATATTATCCTGTATCTCATCCTGCAACATAATTAATATTTAAGCCATTTTAAAAGCTCTTTATAAGTGGGCTTTTTACCATACATCAAAATACCAACGCGGTAGATTTTTGCCCCAATCCATACCGTAAACATAAAACTTGCAATTAATATGGATACAGAAATGGCAAGCTCCCACCATGCCACCCCAAAGGGAATCCGCATTAACATCACAATGGGAGAGGTAAGCGGAATATAAGAAAAAACAACCGCTACAATACCGTGCGGATTATCAATTACCGCAAAAAAGCCTACATATATGGCCAGCATAAGAGGCATAATGAGTGGTAGCATGAATTGCTGTGTATCAGTCTCGCTGTCTACGGCAGCACCAATGGCCGCGTAAATTGAACTATATAAAAAATACCCGCCAATAAAGTAGATAATAAAAAATATGGCAAGCGTTATCAAGGGTAATTTAAGAATATCGAGAATAATAAGCTCTACCTTATCTAGATCTGTAGCTGCCATGTTACCAAGCGGCACTTGGCCGGAGGTGGCATCTATACCCAGAAAACTTACAAGGGCAAAAAGCAGTACGCTGCCTAGAATGATCCAGATTGTAAATTGGGTTATACCAGCAAGTGTCGTTCCGATAATCTTGCCCATCATCAATTTAAACGGTTTAACCGATGAGATTATGACCTCAATAATCCGGTTTGTTTTTTCTTCTATAACACTGCGCATAACCATATTGCCATAAATGATAATGAACATCATGAGCAGGTAACCCGCGCCACCACCAAAACCTGCCTTGATCCAGTTGGATACCTTAGAAGTGCGTTCTCCCGTAAAGTTTTCAATATTTATGGAAACCAGAGTTTTTGATTCTTCGATCATATTAAGGTCTACACCGCGGTCTACCAACTTTTCATCGGTCAGTTTTTTCTCTATTTGCTCCTCCATTGCATCCAGTGTCGAAAAACCGGGAACCTCGGAGCCAAAAAAACGAACGGTACTGGGCTTACTTTTTACGTCTTCAGGAATATAAAGCAAGCCAAAATAGCCACTTTTATGTACACTTTCCAAAGCATTATCCAGCCCTATCGGTGACAAGTCTACATAATTAATATCCTGGGTATTTTCAAAATCCTTATAAAAAAGGCCGGAATCATCCACTACCACTATGGTGCGTTGCCCGTCTTGATTTATTTGGGTAAGGTAAACGATGAGAAAAATCATCCCTACAGCAATTATGGGGCTTAAAAAGGTCATGACGATAAACGAGCGGTTGCTTACGCGCGCTTTATATTCCCGCTTTATAATAAGACTAAGTTTTCCCATTTAATTAATTCGAGCTGATGGTTTGTATAAAGATTTCATTTACCGAAGGAATTACCTCCACAAAGTGATTTACCATCCCTTTTTCGGTAAGATAGCGCAGTAGATCGTTTGCACTGTTACCTTCCGGCATCTGAACGGTCAATTTAAGATCGTGATCATGTATCGTTCTAAAAGTCGCAGGAGTTACTTGCCATTTTTCGGGGATCGCTTGCATCACGGCAGCATTTAAGCGCTGATGCGCATCGTAGGTGTCTTCCGCAGTTTCTAAACCTATGTCATAAGTATTGGAACGGTAATTACGTTTGATCTCGGCCAGGTTTCCATCGAGTATTTTATTCGATTTGTGAATCAATGCAATATGGTCGCACATAGCCTCCACAGATTCCATTCGGTGAGTGGAAAATATAATTGTTGCCCCGTCATCCCTTAATTTCAGGATCTCATCCTTGATTAAATTGGCATTTATAGGGTCAAAACCACTGAAAGGTTCGTCGAAAATGAGCAATTTTGGCCGGTGTAGCACCGTAACAATGAATTGTACTTTCTGGGCCTGCCCTTTAGACAGTTCCTGAATTTTTTTATCCCACCAACCCGTTATGCCCAATCGGGAAAACCAATATTCGCTTTGTTCCTTTGCATCTTTACGCGTCATTCCTTTAAGCTGCGCCAAATAAAGCAACTGCTCTCCTACTTTCATAGATTTGTAAAGGCCACGCTCTTCGGGCATATAGCCAATATTGACAATATGCTTTTGTTGCAGCGGTTCACCACCCAGAATTACGGTACCCTCATCTGGAGCGGTAATCTGGTTAATTATACGTATTAAAGTGGTTTTGCCCGCCCCGTTAGGACCCAGAAGTCCAAAAACGCTTCCAGATGGGACAGCAATAGACAAATCATTAAGTGCGGTGTACTTGCCAAATTTCTTAGAAACGTGGTTTGCGGCAAGAAGGTATTCCATAGTTGTGTAATAAGTGCTAAAGATATTGAAAACGGTTGAAGCTCACGGATTGTTTGCATTTTTTTTCTAAATGGAAAAATCGGCTAAATAGGGTTAAAATTGACCGAAATAAGAGGCAAAACGGCAAATTTAATACTCCGTTGGATTCAAAATAATATTATCTCCATTATCTAGAGGCAAGCTTGTAAAGCATAATTGGACATGAGATTTTGAATTTGAATTTGAAAATACAAAATAACTCTGCTTATTGAAAGGGATCTTCCATTAATGAAATTCAATATGAAAATTCAGTCAAATCAAACTATATTCAAAAAAACGATTTAAATGCAAAAACCCACCCTCAATCTGCATCGAGGATGGGAAAAAAATTGCTATGAAAAAGAAAAATATCACTAACTAGTGATTAGTGATATTCAAATATACATATTTTTTAGTAAATTAAGTTATATCAAGAAAACATATCCTTCACTTTATCAAAAAAGGACTTATCCTCAAATTGTGGTTTTGGCTCAAAATGCTCATCGTCTACCATTCTTTCAAAAAATTCTTTTTGCTCTCTATTGAGATCTTTTGGAGTCCAAACATTCACATGCACTAGTAAATCCCCTTTACCATAACCATTAATTGAAGGAATACCTTTACCTCGCAGCCGCAGTATTTTTCCGCTTTGCGTACCTTCATCCACCTTGATTCGCACCTTGCCGGTAACCGTATCTATTTCTTTGCTCGTACCCAGCACCGCATCTGGATAACTGATATAAAGATCGTAATGCAAATTATCGCCTTCCCGTTTTAGGGTCTCATGATCCTGCTCTTCGATAAGAACAAGTAAATCACCAGGAACACCATTGTTACCCGGCGCATCATTCCCTTTGCTGGCCACTTTAAGCTGCATACCTTCTACAACACCTGCAGGTATTTTTATAGAAACGGTCTCTTCAATAGATTGCATTCCTTCTGCATCTGTATCCGCTGGTTTTTTATCGATAATTTGACCAGAACCACCACAAGTAGTACACGGGGTTGCAGTTTGCATTCGGCCTAAAATCGTGTTGGTAACACGCATAACCTGTCCTTGTCCGTTACAAGTGGTACAGGTTTTATAGCTCGTCCCTTCGGCCTGTTTTTTACGTTTCACCTTGATTTTCTTGTCGGCACCGTTAGCGATTTCTTCCAAGGTAAGTTTTACGCGTAT
>JBBPYO010000123.1:0-4299 GCA_038199845.1 Flavobacteriales bacterium | reverse complement strand
TTTTTTAACCAAAAACACTTAATTTTTGAGGTTTTTCCCTCCTTTATTACGTTCGTCCTGTAACTGTCTTCCTAAGCGCTGCTCTTTCTCTAGCGATTTTTTCCTGAAATCATCATATTCAAACTCTAGTTCGCCGACTTTTTTGCGCGCTGCAACGGTAAGCGCATTGCTTCCGCGGTAGCGGATGATAAAAAAGGCAAGTGCAAGAGCAAGTACGGCAACAATAATCCACATCAACGATTTATAGCCACCTTTGCTCATCTGTATGCCCAGAAAGTCTATAGAAGAAACATTAGCACGCGTTTCCTCAAGCGTATTTTGAGTTTTCTTAAGGGAAGTGTTTAAAGAGGAAATTTTACTATCGCGTTCCTCCAGCTGGTCATCAAAAGTAGATACCTGAGTTTTAAAGCCATTTAGGCTATCTTGAGTATTGCGCTGCAGAAGGTCTAAAGTGGTTCTTTTAACCACTTTGTATTCCTGCCACGTGTTAGAACTTTCCATCATATCTTCAAACTGCTGATTGATGGTATTGGGTTTTTCCTGCAGCGCAGGAGCATCTTGTGCAAAAGAAAGGTGCAAACCTCCCATAAAGACAAATGTTAATATAAAAAAGTTGGTGCGCATGTGGTGTTTAATTTTTTCGCGTTGGTTGCAAAACGGCTGCAGGGCAACCATAGTATAAATTAGCCGGCAAATTTACAAAATATTCAGTTACCAGCATTATTTATTGCTTTGCAGTATTGTCTTTTTCCGCTTTGCGCTGTTTCCTTTTTTCTTGACGGACTGCTTTACGGTATTCTCTTTTTTCTTTTCCGCTCTTTTTTTCTAATTCTGCATCATTTAAAGCATCTTCATAATTGATGTCTTTATCCACTTGCCCTTGAAATGCGCTTATCCATCCATTTTCAAAGATGCTAAAAACCGTGGTCCAGACGCCGGCGTTTACATTGTTTAAGTCGCCTTCAAGTGGAACGCGGGTTGCCAACGTATCTGTACCCTGATTTTTTAGGATAAACTTAAACATACCCACAAAACCTTCCCAGAGCACCGCAAAAATACCGTCATCTTTACTAATTAACTTGGTATTCTTGAGCATAGGTTTCACATAACCTTTCATAAAAGCGTTTGCAATTGCAATCTCACCATAAACATCTAGCTCTCCTTCTTTAAAATCAATCCCACCATAATTACGTGTAAGATCATTTAATGCAGTTATATCTGCTTTTTCCAAAGAAAAATTGATATCCATATCCGGTATTTCCTTTATAATATCCATCCCACCGTCCAGTTTAAAATGACCTTTACCTATACTCACGGCGGTAGCTTTAATAGGGGATGGGAGCTTATTACGATCGCGTTTCACATTGCGCAAATTATCTGCAACGAGCTCTAGCTGATTCATATAAAGGTCAATATTGGGATCTTCCTGTAACTTCACAAACCCCACCCTTCCATTGTGAATCTCAAAATGGTTAATATTTATGGGAACTAAATCGGTAAGGGCTTTCGTCCAATCCTCGGTCTTGGCTTCTCCTTCTGCGGTCTTTTTTTGTTGATCTTCAAAAACATACGTAACCTCGGGATTAAACATCGTGATCTCACTCACTATCTTACCTTTAAACAATGATTTCCACTCCACAGAAATTTCAGTTTTTGGAAAATTAAGAAAAGGCACTTGCGTCGTAGCATTAACTTTATTGAGATACATACTATCGATAACGTAAGCTCCACGATAAAGCACCAAATCAATATCTTCCACATGTCCATAATAACCGGGAATATCTGCCAATACTTTATTGACATAATTCTTAACGAGAGTGGGCAAATAAAGGCGGAAGGCAACCAGCAGAACCACTATGATTATTGGGAATACATACCTTTTCTTTTTTACACCTCTTCTCTTTTTTATAGATGGATTATCATTATTATTATTTCTTTTCATTTGTGCTGTCATTATAAAAGTTAAAAATCGCGAAAATGGAAGTGCAGTTCCGTTAAAAAAGTCACAAAAGCTTTTTTTGAATTACTACTTCTACAAATAAAAAAGACCCGTTACATTTACGTAACGGGTCTCTTTTAAATAGGGGGATTCTATCTATTGAAAAATGATTTGTTGTTGTTTACCATCAGGCCATACAAAACTGATGCTCATGGGTTCTGAATCTCCTTTTTTCTTTAAAAGCTTCTGCACCTGATCAATATTTTTAACAGATTCGCCATCTATTTTATTGATTACAACACCTTTAAGTTCGTAACGGGCAAGATCTTCACGGGTGACATTATTAATGACCACACCGCTATTTATTCCGTAAGGTTTTAATTCTTTATTTGCGATATCTTTAACCTCTACACCTAGTTTAGCAATTTTATAAGTATTCAGCTTATATAGGGTTACGGGAACAGTTTTAAGATCACCATCTCTCATCAATTTCACTTCCACAACATCGTCAGGTCTTTTGGTATTTAGATAACCAGAAAGATCAGAAAATTTGGTTATTTCTTTTCCATCTACTGCTTTAATGACATCACCTTCTTTTAATCCGGCTTTTTCCGCACCACTACCGGGCTCAACAGAATTCACGTAAAAACCTTGACTTTCTGAAGTTTCAATTTGCTGTGCAACAGCAGGATTTATGGGTGCTCCTGCGACTCCTAAAATTCCTTGCTGTACATTACCATACTCCATAATATCCTCCACAATTTTTCGGGCTAAGTTGGACGGTACGGCAAAAGAATATCCCACATAGCTACCAGTCTGTGAAGTAATCGCAGTATTAATACCTATCAATTCGCCATTTATATTGACTAAAGCACCACCGCTATTGCCAGGGTTGATAGCAGCATCCGTTTGAATGAATGATTGAGGATTAGTATCAGATTCGTCGATATCTCTCGCTTTCGCGGAAATAATTCCTGCAGTGACTGTACTGGTAAGGTTAAAAGGATTTCCTACTGCAAGTACCCATTCGCCAAGCCGCGTAGCTTCGGAATCTCCGAAGGGTAAATAAGGCAAATCCTCGTCAGCGTCTATTTTCAGCAACGCAATATCTGCTTTGGGATCTGATCCTACAACTTTGGCGGTGTAGGTTTGATTGTTGTTCATGGTTACTTCAAGTTCACTGGCGCCATCTATCACGTGATTATTGGTGACGATATAACCGTCTTGTGAAATTATAACTCCGCTACCTGTTCCTGCAAGGCCTTTTTCCATCTCCCCGCCGCCGTGATACTATTCCATCATATTTCTGGGATGACGAGCAATCTGTACATTTTTAACGTGTACGACAGCATGGACGGTTCGGTCTGCAGCTTCCGTAAAATCTACATTTGTGCCACTTATTGGACCGCCTTTATAAGTCACTGGCAATGTGCTTACAGGATTTGATATAGTCGTTGTGATAAACGCTTCTTCTTCAAAAAAATGATAAGCGCCTAATGAAATGCCCCCACCAAGTATGGCCACGAGCAACATTTTAGCAAAATTTTTCATAGTAAATATGTGTTTTATTAGAGATAACTACTTAATGACGTATTACCTTGTGCATTGTTGCAGCATTTAACGCATGTTTAACGAAGGCAGAAACATATTAAAAATTGTATTTTCGCAACTTATTCAAAAGTAAAAAATGCCACTATCTTTCTTTAAATATCAAGGCACGGGAAACGATTTTATTATGATCGATAACCGCGATAATGTGTTTTCCAAAAATGATACCAAACTCATCAAAGAACTCTGTAATCGTAAATTTGGTATCGGCGCTGATGGTCTAATTTTATTGGAAGATCATTCCGAACTTGATTTTACAATGATTTATTACAATGCAGACGGCAGCAGTTCAATGTGCGGTAATGGCGGAAGATGTGTAGTTGCCTTTGCTAAGCGATTGGGAATAATTGAAAACAAAGCACATTTTGAAGCTATTGACGGTCCGCATGAAGCGCATATCAAAGACGGTCTAGTACACCTCAAAATGAACGATGTTGAAAGCATTATAGAAAATGATGATTTTGTCTTCATAAATACCGGCTCACCACATCATATTGAATTTAGAGAAGATTTAAAAGTGTTAGACGTGAAAGCAGAAGGGAGTCGAATTAGATATTCTTCTCGCTATGGCCAGACTGGAAGTAATATTAATTTTGTAAGTTCTCAGGACGACGCTTTTAATGTACGCACCTACGAGCGCGGTGTAGAAGATGAAACATTGAGCTGCGGTACTGGCGTAACTGCGGTAGCACTAGCAATGCACCATCTTGGTAAAACTGACCAGAATACGGTAAAAATCAACGCGGTAGGCG
>JBBPYO010000122.1:0-4169 GCA_038199845.1 Flavobacteriales bacterium | reverse complement strand
ATCCATTAAATCTATTGGAAATTCCTGCTGCCAGTCTGAATTGGATTGTGTACGATAATTGATATACCCTGTCCATCCTGGAAGTGCTGTCAAATGATGGGTGAATATTTTGACATAATCATTTTCAGGACAATCCTTTAAAAGATGTTTTAAGGCTTCTTCGCTCGTTTTTGGAATTTCTTTTAAAGAGGTCGTTCCAATTTCAGAATCGTAGATGACCAGGAATCTCCAAGCGGTATAAAACCCTTCACTTTTATAGGGCATATCCCATTCCGCAAGGCCTTCATCCATAAAAGCGGACAACCATTTTGCCATAATTCTGTCAAGCTCGTGGTTGCTGTTCAGTTCATCCAGTTGCTTTGCTGATTCCAAAAGCTTCAAATAGGATTCTGGCGATTTGGATAAACCCCTATCTTTTAAAAGTTCAACTAAAATATTTGCATCAATGGCTCCCTTTTCCCATGCCTGGCGATAGAGTTTAGCTGACGGAAAGGCGTTGGCATTAAAATGCT
Source organism: Flavobacteriales bacterium (assembly GCA_038199845.1). Classification (GTDB taxonomy): domain Bacteria; phylum Bacteroidota; class Bacteroidia; order Flavobacteriales; family Flavobacteriaceae; genus Leeuwenhoekiella. Next base: position 3,657 of record JBBPYO010000122.1, on the reverse strand, counting down.
TTTGAGCTGATCTTACCGCCTCTTGAAAAGATTCATTTTCATAACCTGACAAAGGGTTAGAGGCTACAAAGGAATACAAAGGCCAAGTTTTACCAATGACTTTTGATGCTTTGTCAATGCTGTTCAAAATAGTATGGCTCATATGGATCTTGATTTATACATTAAAACTGATTTTTTATAGGGTTGGGAAATGTTCATTAATTTGACGTAAAGCCATGGGATTTTTTTATAAACTCCCAGTTTCATAGCAAAAAACCCGATTAGAAATATGACACCAAAGATGATCTGCACCCACGTTAATGGAATTGGCTGCGCAATCATCGGCATATCTGACATGAGGATTGTAACGCCGTTGTACATCAAAGCATAAATACCTATTCCAGCAATAAAAAGTACCGCTGGCACGATAATTTTCTGAAGTATCGAAAGGCTCTGTTCCTTTACTATATTATAAGTTGCCTGACCCACAGTAATGGCCACAATGAGGGTTAAAAAAACACCGCTATTCATAGAGAGCCCTTTTCCTGTCCAACTTGCAAATAGATAAGCACCTAAACCACCGAACAGCAAAACAACGAGCGCCTGAAGCGGTTTGATTTTAAGTGGCATTGGCTTTTCTGGTTTTGTTTGCCCTATTTCCTCACCGGAGGATAAGAATAAATAAGCCTTATAAAATCCGTGCAGGATCAAATGAACCACCGCTGCATTAAAAAAGCCCAAACCACATTGCATGATCATAAACCCCATTTGTGCAATGGTAGAGCAGCCCAGTTTTTGCTTGACATTCACTTGAAGCAATTTTGTGAACTGTGCAATAATGGCCGTGAGCCCTCCTATCACAAAGAGAATGGTTAAGGTATTAGCTGCAAACATCAAAGTGGAAAAAAGTGCCAGCAAAATCCCTGCACCATTGACGAAGCCGGCATGCATAAGTGCAGAAGCCGGTGTTGGTGCAGTCATGGCAGAAAGTAACCAACGATGAAAGGGGTACATTGCCGATTGTACTACGACTGCTACAATGATACAAAGCGCTGATGGAATCAGTATGTAAAGTGGTAATTGGCCAACCACCATAGCCAGTCCGCTGATTGTAAATTCTTTACTATAGAAAGCTAAAAGGAGCAGCCCAAGGGTCAGAAAAACCGTACCTATCAAAAAATATTTTTGGGTGAATTTTGAAGCTTCTCGAGCTTCACCCCAACTTTTGTCGATACCGATCAATTGGGACATAAAAACTCCCATGATGAACCAGCTGAAGATCAAGAGCACAATATTATTGGCCATAACCAAAAGCATCACGGCCAAGGTAAAACTCAAACAGAGCATCATGAATCGGGAATGATATCTAAACCCTTTTAGATAATTAGATGCATAACTGCTCACAATGGCACTGAAAAAGGTTACGGTCGTCCATATTAAAATAGTAAAGCCGTTGATCCGGAATACCTGCTGCCAACTCCATTCTGGCATGTTTGAAAAGTTTACAATAAGAAATACTGCGTTTCCAGCAAATAGAAGCCACAACAAATAGGTCACTAGTCTCGCAACTAATGGTTTGTGTAGGTCAGCAACTTCATCTGTAGAGGTTCGGGAGGCGTTAAAATTTAAATTTGTTTTAAAAGTCATAGGTGCTATTTTGCTTATTCCGGTTAACATGCAGCTCAAATACATTTAGTATTAGACTGCTAAAAAGTATCTTATCTAAAAAAAGGAATTGTTAAGTAAGTTGTGGTAATGAAAAAGAGCAAAACCACTAACCAAACCACTGGTAGGGCTTTTGATTTTAATAAGACGTCTCTTATATAACTTTTCAGTTATCATTAAGCAACTGTTATTTTGAGGATCCCATCAATTTTTAAATTCTTACCCAATGACCTCATACTATTAATAAATGCACGCGTGATCTCCTTTTCTTTTTCAAGCTCTTCAATACGTCCATTAAGTTCTTCTGGTTTGCATTTGTGGTTGCCCTCCCACATTTGAAGTCGTTGTATTTTATGAAAATTGATTTTCTCATCAATCAAACTGGTAATGATGTGAGACGCTTCAGAGGGTGAAAATTCTCCTTTAACCAATTGTATTTTTTTTATTTTCTCATCGGTTTGGGCTATTTCCTTTGCTTTCATATTTCTTACTTTTTTAAAATTAATAGAGTTTAATACTCACTTACAGGAACAAAGGTTGAATTTATAATCCATTTATTTTTATTTATATTTGTTATGTCATATATAAATTATATTTATGAATTACACGCTTCACCAATTGCATGTCTTTTTAAAGATTGCTGAATTGAAGAGTATTACAAAGGCTTCGGAAACTTTACATTTGACGCAACCAGCAGTTTCGATACAGATGAAAAACTTTCAAGACCAATTTCCAATTCCTCTTACGGAAGTGGTGGGACGACAGCTTTATATTACTGATTTTGGAAAAGAAATAGCAAATGCTGCGGAAAAAATACTAAACGAAGTATATGCCCTCAATTATAAAACCCTGGAATATAAAGGGCAACTCTCAGGTCGACTTAAAATATCTGTAGTTTCCACTGGAAAATACGTGATGCCTTTTTTATTATCCAGTTTTATGAAACAAAACCAGGGTATAGACCTGCTAATGGATGTAACCAATAAGTCGAGGGTGGTAGAAAGTCTGGAAATGAATGAAGTCGATTTTGCTCTGGTTTCTGTTTTGCCAAAGAAACTAAAGGTCAATAGGATTGCACTGATGGAGAACAAACTTTTTTTTATTGCCAACAGTGAATTAGAATTCAATAAGAAAGTTACCGGTAAGAAATTATTTGAGAAACTTCCATTAATTTATAGAGAACAAGGTTCGGCCACAAGAAATGCTATGGAAACATTTATATCAAAAAACCGGTTTTCGGTAAGAAAAAAGATTGAATTAACTTCAAATGAAGCTGTAAAACAAGCCGTTCTTTCAGGATTGGGATGTTCCATTATGCCGCTTATCGGAATTAGAAATGAACTTAAAAATAAAGATTTACAAATTATCGATTTCAAAAATCTGCCAATAATCACCGAATGGAATTTAGTCTGGTTAAAATCCAAAAAACTTTCACCTCAAGCAATGGCCTACCTCGATTTTTTGAACATAGAAAAAGAACGGATTATAAACGATAATTTTTCTTGGGTTAAGGAGTTTTAATTCAAGCCCATACTTTTTTGAGAGTGTTTTTCCAAATCTGCAAAACCAAACGGGATAACAAGAAAAGGAAGTTTTGTGCGATGTTATGGATTTATAAGTAGTCAATCAAAAATGAAAAGCGTTTTTAGCTATGATAATGATAGCGTTTATGAAATTAAATGGAAAAAATTTGGCCTGTTTTGCTGATGATATTATCAAGGACTTCAGTTAATTGGTCTCGGCAGAGAAAACCCTATTTATAACTGCTGAGGATAAAGTTTAAGCTCATTCCTTATATAAACAATCAAAACTTGGCCACTATTAATAGTCAGTTATATCACAAAAACGACCAGAATCTGCACGTTTTTCTCTTAAAAAACGGATATAAACTACCTAAAATCAGACTTAAATGGGTGTTTTTTAGGTGTTATTTAGAAGATTTTAACCTTATAATTTTCATTGAATCAGCATTTTAATTCGTTGCATAAATTTAATGCGGGTCGATATCTTTAT
>JBBPYO010000121.1:0-7945 GCA_038199845.1 Flavobacteriales bacterium | reverse complement strand
CCAGAGAACCCGATAATGATAAATTATCATCAAACATCTGGGGCTTCAGTATCAAACCGCCAACAATAACCGCATTACGCGGGCCATCATTTTTTCCCGCGGCATTTTGCTCCTGATTATCCATAATCCGAAAGGCCACCAGACCTATTAAACCCAGTATTAAAACTGAGTAGACAATATATTTTACTTTCATAATTAAGCCTTAGCGCAATAGATGTTGTTATAAACGAGTTGTCAAATTTAATCAACAACAGTATAGAAATAGAACTCTTAGTAAAAACTATGACTTTAAAAATCCCCAAGGGTTTAATCTGAAAATCTGAAATTTTTCAATTATTTTAAAGAATAATTCAACTTCTAGTATATTAGGCTATTTTCTACTGAGAGAAAGGACTAAAAATAATTGAATAACAATCCTTTAAAATAGCTTTGAAGCAAAAGCGTTAATCCTAATTAAAAATCGCTTTTTTTAACAACAAAATCATTGAATTTTTGTATTGTTTTAAGTAATTTTTAAACATTATTATTTTTTAAAAGATGTCTTAATTGTTACATTCATCCCACTTTACAGATAACTCAATAAAAAAATATAACGACTGCCCAAGTAAGATTTATTGGGTATCGCCAACTGAAAATATATTATGAACAACGACTCCATTTCATTATCGCAACTTGCCAAAGAGGACCTTATGGAAATCCAAAATGCTAAATACAATTTGGAAAATATCTCCTTTTTAATGAAAGCATTTAACACCATTGGTACCCCTATAGACAGTGGTATGGCACTTATACCAGAAAAATATCAAGACAAGGTACAACAGACCATTCAGCAGGCACTGCGCCTAGCCGTTAAAGCAAATTTAAAAACAATGAAAAATGACGTGCCAGGAAAAAAAGCATCCAGTACCATGTATAAAATGGTCACTGGCTTCTCCGGTGCAGCTGGCGGATTTCTGGGCGTGGCAGGTTTTACGGCGGATTTACTTGTTTCCACTAAATTTATGATGCGTTCCATCCTTGATATTGCACGCAGTCAAGGAGAGGATGTATATACTATAGAAACCCAACTCGCCTGTCTGGAGGTATTTGCATTGGGCGGCACCTCAGCCGATGATGATGAGATTGATACCAGTTATTATGCGACGAGGGCAGCCCTTCACACAGTCATGAACCGTGCAGGAGCATACATTGCCCAGAATGGGACGTCAAAGGTCATTGAGACACTTGCTGCACAATCTTCTGCTCCATTGGCAAAAGTAATTAGTCAGGTAGCTTCCCGATACAGCTTACAGGTAAGTGAGAAATTTATGACGCAGTTGATTCCGGTGGTCGGAGCTGCAGCGGGTGCTTCAATAAATATGATTTTTATCTCACATTTTCAAAAAATGGCTACAGCACATTTTACACTGCGCCGTATGGAACGTAAATATGGCCGCCGCTTTATTGAAACTTCATTTGCTGAATTGCCTTCATAAAGATTATCACTTTACAACTTATTTTTGATGTTCATTTACATGCTGTTCTGAACTCCATTTCTTTATTGCACAAAGCAGAAAACTAAATACGAATGCTCATCCTATAAAGTTTATCTAATAATTTATTAAATATATCTAAAAATAATACTGTTAAACGCATCATACCCTAATTTTACATTGAATTAAACAAATCAATACAACTATTATTAACGCATTATTAAACAACTAAAACCCAAAAACATGAAAAAAATTTTAATTACATTCGTATTACTCATTGGCGCCATTGGCGTTGGACACGCACAACTTCAAGAAGGTACCTGGATGTTGGGTAGTGATTTAGGGAGCGGTATTATAAGCCCTGCAAGTAGCGGTCTTTTTGGTTTCAACTTCGGTCTCAATGACGGTGCAGGATATAATGTGGGCATAAGTCCTAAACTTGGTTATTTCGTAAGTGACAACTTCCTTTTGGGTGCAGTTGCAAATTTGGGCTTTACTAAATCTGCAGAGGCGAGCAATGGCGATGCTGTCAAAACAACTATTTATGGTATACAGGCACTTTCCAGATATTATCTGAGCCCAGGTGAAGCAGGGATTGATAATTTATTAAATTCCGGTCGCTTTTTTGTTGAAGGAAATGCTGGAATAGCCGGTGTAAACGTTAAGGATGGACCAACTACTAATGGTTTTGCATTTGGCGTAGGCCCAGGATATTCTTATTTTGTCACTCCTAATGTTGCCCTTGAGACTTCACTGAAGTATAATGGTCTAGTAGGCGGTGGTAATACTACCTATCAAAACAGTCTGGGTCTTAATTTAGGTATCCAGATTTTCTTGCCATCTTCTGAAATAGATGACAGAATTAATGAATAAGAATTGAATACAATAAATAATATTAAAAGCCGTATTTTCAATAGAAAAGACGGCTTTTTTTGTGCTTAGAATAATTAATCCCAATTATTTATAGAATTAAGAAACTAAAAAATAGCTGATTTCGATGAAGATAACGCATTCTTTATATAAAATTTGTTGCTGATTTTACTGACATTGAGTCTTAAATTACAATTATCTCCAATAATTCTAATATTTCTTTTTATGTATAATAAAATTCTATGGTAAATAACAGTAATAAAAACCTAATTTTTATTATATCACGGCCGTTTTTAGGCATTAAAAACAGTTTTTTGTCATAAAAAATGGTTTACAATAGCAATAATTTGAAGTTGTGGTTTCCTTATGGAAATTATTAATTTCGATACATCTCAAAAAACCTTTAATTATATTCGGAACTTTTAAAAATTCATCAATGGGCGGGAAGGGAACATTCTGTGTTATTACTTTTATATTCTTTACTCTCCCATTTTTATCAATAATAGTGTAGACTTTAACTTACTCCACCTAGATAGGTAGTTTGCTGTGAAAGTGGGCATAGAAGCATTAGTAAATGGAAAATATCCTTATACCGCGGGAGATCATTTGCGAGGTAGACATGTAATGCGCCTGCTTTACTAATCATAGACATTCCCTTTTATCTGCTGGGAGATGTGGATTACTTGCAAAGTTTTGCGTTTTTGGCTTTCGCCTATATTCTTTTCAGCTTTTTAAAAATTCTAGTGTCTGTTTGAATCTTCTTTCTTTACTTATCACTTCGCCGTGCTATTTATATGAAATTTTTGTAAAAGGTGATTTTGTGAGCAATTTTATAAAGGTTCTGTTCTTTGTGGTTTTCAGTTTCAAATACCTTAAGCGAAAATCATTCAGAAATCTTTTTTCCTAGGTTTCTTCTAATCTTCGTGTTTTATACGCGTTTAATGGCAATTATCCCCTTATCTTAAAATTTTCAAAACATTTTTTAAGTGGCTACTTTGGTCTAAAATAGCATTTATTACAGCAGGATTTCTTAAAAATTTTTACCTGCTCTTGTTGTATTTATACATTATCCAACCTTTTCAGTTTTGATGAAAAAGAATCGTTTTGTACTTCAAAAACAGATAATTTTCATTCACAATAAGCCTATTTTATATCTTGTTGTCTTGCATTGTGGTCTATAGTGTGAAAATAAGGAACCAATTATTACGTTATTATTTATTCCTGCTCGCCTTACCCAATATCACTACTCTCGGATTCTATACGATATAATTTTGTGCTGGCCGGTGACTCTTGATTTGCGCTTTGATCTAAGCTATCTGAATATTTTCACCTCATATTTAATGATTTATTTGGCTACATTATAGATTCAAAAAGGTTCCTCAAATTTCAGATAAAAATTTAGTTTTTAAATATAAATTGAAAATTCACTCACATCCCTTTTCTGGCTTGAAGATTCTGCACTGTTTTGATAGGTTCTTAAACCTAAATTATTTGAGGGTTGCCATTAGGGTATTCACTCTTAAAATATCCGTATCTTTCTTTTGAAATTCAATCATTGTAAATAGAAATAAAAATTCCCATGAATCTGGAAAATGAAAAGCGATTGGCTGCTATTGAAGCTATAAATTATATAAAAGAAGGTATGGTTGTGGGTTTAGGCTCTGGTTCGACCAGCGTTTATATGATTAAAGAACTTGGCAAAAGAGTTTTGGACGGCCTAAAAATAAAAGGGGTCCCGTCATCGGAAGAAATCAAGCAGTTGGCCAGAAAATTAGGCATTCCTATAATTGCCTTGGATCAGGTTGAAAAAATAGATATAAATATAGATGGTGCAGATGAATTTGATCCAAATCTTCGTTTAATAAAAGGCGGAGGCGGTGCTTTGTTAAGAGAAAAAATCGTCGCCCATAATGCTGACTACAACATCATTATAGCCGATTCTAGCAAACAAGTTGAGCATTTGGGCAAATTTAAACTCCCTATTGAAACTATACCTTTTGCTACCCGGTCTATTTTTAAGGAACTAGAAAATTACGGACTAAACCCAAAATTAAGGCTAAAAGGCGAAGACACTTATAAAACCGATCAGAACAATGATATTATTGATCTGGATATATTAGACAGTCCGGATCTCGAAGAAATAGATCAAATGCTACAGCATATTCCAGGTATCGTTGAAACCGGACTTTTTTTAAACTCCACAGATCTGGTTATATTAGGTATAGGCGAAAGTACAAGGAAAATTTACAAAAAAAATCTTAGTTAAATAGGTAAAGGGAGTTATAGGGTTTTTGTTTGAAACATACTCATGACCTGACTTAAGCTGATTTTTAATCAGTTCAATAGTTAAAAAATTGAGGTTTTTATGCAAATATGCATTGTTTGATTTGAATGTGTAATGAATATTTGATGTAGTACCTGATTTATTGAATTAAAACATTTTTTTCCTGATGGACAGGTGTGTTTCTTTTCACATTATTTATTAAAATAGGATAGAAAATTTTCAACTAGAATAATTTTAAAATTACTATGGAACATTTTCTGAAACTATTAAATCCTTGAGAGCAATTTAATTGAGTAAATAGATTGGTAAGATCAATTTTAGCTGAATCAAGTTATCTAAAAGTTAATACCTACAACCTATGCATTTCTCTGCATTCTTTTGCTAAAAATCAAAAAGAGGACACCGCAGAGTAACCAGGCGGGAAGTGTTACAAACGAAAGAAACACATCAAACTGTACGGAAATGAAATAGAACATTCCAAAACTAACAGCCCAGGCCCAAAAAACGGACCGGTTGAAGGATATATTCGCTTTTTCCGCATAATTTTTTACGATGCCCGCTTTTTCACCAAAGAAATGTTCAAATACGATCACAGCACCAAAGGGAGCGAGGATGAATCCATAAAGAGCCACGAAACCCAATAATTTCATCGCAAATGCCGGAAAAAGTCCAGCAATGGTGGCAATTCCCCCAGCGATTAGGGTTACCTTGGCAGTGGAAAGCTTTGGCATAACGGCCTGAAAAGCCAATCCGGCACGGTAGATCGTGGGGTTTGCCGTAGTCCATCCGGCAAGGATCACCGCGATGATCCCAAAAACCCCTATTGCATTATATGCCAAAGGCCCTGGAGCTACCGGTGGCGCCTCCCCATTCATAAGAAAAGTCTGAGCTTCCGGTGATTGTAAATAAACTGCGTATAGAAGAGCGGCGGCAATCCAAGCCATATAGTGACCTACATACATCCCAGCAGCGGTCATCCAACCGGCACTCGCTTTTTTCGCAAAACGGAAAACGGAAAGATCTGACATCCCCACGTGCATCGCGGCATTGGCAAACCAGGACCAGATCACAACATGCCAAAAGGTGTATTTTATCTGCCCTGGAAATGGATCGGAGCCATTGCCCCAGATATCCCAAAATTGCTGAAAACTGCTTATGCCCAATTGGTTCAGAGCAACAACTCCGCAGGCAATAAAAGCGACCACTATCACGGGCGACATCCAGTTGGCTGCCTTTGATACCGTATCATAACCTCTGGCGGCAATAATGGAAATCACTGCTCCGATGAGAAGCACGATGACCACCCATGTAATCCCGCTGGGCATAGTATCGGTAAGTTGTGGCATGGGCATGTTAAAAGGAATTCCCACTGCCGTTGCGGAAACCGTGATCATCGCACCGGCAAGGAAACAAAAAAGGATGCCGTTGGCCAGATTATACCCGGTGACCAATTTCTTACCACATATTTTTTCCAACTGAAAGTAAAGCGTAAACCGATTTTTAACAGCAATTTCCGCAGTAAGATAACGCCAGCTCAGCACAGCAAGTAGATTACCCAGCAAGAGTCCGATGATAAGGTCAAATGCGCTAACACCTGCGGTAAGGAAAAGGGGGCCAATGATAAATTCGGTGCCAGCTGCGTGCTCCCCGGCATACATGCCCAGAAAGCTTTTCCAGCCCTTTAAATTTGCCTTGGGCACGCGCTGACGTTCAAATTCGCCCCCAGCGATCTTTTCAATTAATTCCTCTTCGGGATCATTTATTGCCATTTTGTTTTGGTTGCTTTTATAGTTATTACATTTCGCTATTCGCGGAAAACTTAATGGACAACGTTATTTTTCACCTTTAGCGAAAGAATAATTATTGTGGTTAACTTCTAATTTTAACACTTCTGTACCCAGCCTTCAGTTTCCAACATCTAAAATCGGCTAAGAACTATAAGGATCGCTCGTTCCGCGCTCATACCTTGTAGGTCAACCCCAGGCCGGTACAGCCTACCAAATCTAACTGCCAGAGTGAGCGTTCCCCCTTCGGGAGCGAGGGGATATCAAATGCTCTGACAGATCTTCGACCCGCTCGCAGACCACCTGATCCATGACCTGTTTAAACTGTGTTTTAAGCATGTTTATCGTATGGTCCCCGCCTTTGTTGCCCAAGGCGCCCGTGCCGTACATAAATGATCGTCCCAAAAAGGTGAACTTTGCACCGCAGGCCATCGCCCGGGCGATGTCGGGACCGGAGCGCAGGCCGCTGTCCATCATGATCTCGATCTGATCGTTGTACTTCCCGGCAATTTCCTGCAGAACCCCGATGGTGGACTGTGCCGCATCAAGTTGACGTCCGCCATGGTTAGAAACGATGATGCCGTCAAAGCCCATTTTGATCGCATCTTGTGTATCCTGTTCCGAGGCCACGCCTTTTAGCACCAGTTTGCCTTTCCATTTATCACGGATGGGTTTGATTCTTTCTGCGTTCAAGCGGCCCGAAAATGTTTTATCCATAAAGGAACCAAGCTGTTTCAAGTTCAATCCTTCGGGTGTATAGGGTTTTAAGGTCTCAAAGGTGGGCTGGCCATATTTCAGCGTATTGAATGCCCACTTTGGCTTGCCCATGATCTGAAGTATGTTTCTGGCCGACATCTTTGGCGGAAGCGCCAGTCCGTTACGGATATCGCGTGGCCTATAGCCAAAGGTGGGCACGTCACAGAGCAGCACAAGCACGGGGCAACCGGCAGCCTCGGCACGCTTTAGTATATCATCGCGCAAAAGATCCTCAACCGGATTATAGAGCTGAAACCAGGCCTTTCCCTCCGTGATCTCGCTGGCCTCTTCAATGCTCATGGTGGTCACGGTACTCAGCACAAACGGAATGTTATGTTCAAAAGCTGCTTTGGCCAAAATCTGTGGGGAGTTGGGCCACATCAATCCTTGCAGGCCCACGGGGGCAATCCCAAACGGTGCGTCAAATTCCATCCCCATGACCCTGGTTTTGGTGCTGCTCTGCCCATAATTTTTGAGATAGCGCGGCTGTAGCTGTATTTCACGGATCTCGGCGGTGTTCCTGGTGATGCTGACATCCTCGTTGCATCCGCCGTCCAGGTATTCAAAGGCAAATGCGGGTACGCGCTCTTTTGACCTTTGGCGCAGGTCGTCCATAGAGGGATATGCGGGGTTAAAATAGTCTGACATAGGCTTTAGATAGCGATGAAGGGGATATGTTTTTTCATTGAATAGTTTTTCTTTAAAAATTTGGAGTTCAGCTTCGTATCCGAAATACAGATCGCGGCGCCCAAGGCTGAGCCCAGGGACGAATCGGTCGT
>JBBPYO010000120.1:0-3131 GCA_038199845.1 Flavobacteriales bacterium | reverse complement strand
CGTCTACCGCCATTGCGGCCGTTACCGCCGCCACGGCTCATAATGATGATTATAATAACAATAAAAATAAGAAAAGGGGCAAATTTGCGTACGAGATCCATAAAATCGGGTTCCGCTTGCACGCGCTCGCCCTGGTATTCGCCCAGTAACATTTGCTCCAGGGCATCGGTGCCGGCGTTAAGGCCGCCGTAATAATCACCGTTTTTAAATTGTGGAATCATGATGCGGTTGATCACCTGCTCGGCCATACGATCGGTGATGATCGTTTCGATGCCATAACCGGTGTTGATATCCACCATGCGGTCGTCTTTGGCCAGTAAAATAAGAATTCCGTTATCTTCTTTCGCTTGGCCTATTCCCCATTGCTGTCCCCATTTTGCACCCAGCATGCTAATATCTTCGCCCTTAGTGGAACTGATGATCGCAAGCACCATTTGGGTAGAAGTAGTGTCGCTGTATTTTACCAGTTTATTCTCCAGTTCCGCTTTTTCAGAAGAACTCAATAAACCTACGTAATCGTAAACGCTGGTCTGCAGGTCTGGTTTTGGCGGCACATCAAATTGCGCCGATAGCGTTTCACTGGCAAAAAATGCCAATAAAAGGGTTAAAAACAGGTGAAAAGGGGCAGTTTTTAGGTTTTTCAAGAAACGGATATTTCGTCGGAAAGTTCGTTGCGGTCGTCTGTATCCCAGGGAAAATACGTGCGCAGCTGTTCGCCGGCACTAGTGATCCCATCGATCAACCCTTGTTTGAACCTTCCTTGTTTAAAATGCGTTTGCATCAGTTCTTTAGTGGATTCCCAGAAGTTTTCGGGAACTTTTGCGTTGATACCGCGATCTCCACAAATAGCAAATTTGCGGTCTTCAATGGCCACATAAAAAAGCACCCCGTTTTCAGCCTTGGTATTGTCCATTTTCAGGTCGTGAAAAAGTACTTTGGCACGTTCCAGCGCTACACCTTTCACTTTACGTTCCAGGTGCACGCGTATTTCGCCAGAAGTCTGTAATTCAGCCTGGCGTATGGCTTCCACCACCGCATCCTCTTCACTTTTCGTCAGAAATTGTTCTACACTGGCTTTCATTTATCTAGCTATTGCTTGTGCCAAAATCAACTTTAGGGGCAGAACTTGCACCTTCATCAGCTTTAAAGTATCCTTTTTCATCAAAGCCGAAAATACCGGCGGCGATGGTATTGGGGAATTTTTTTATGTACGTATTATAATCCTGCACCTCGCCATTAAAGCGGTTTCGCTCCACATTAATACGGTTCTCGGTACGTTCCAGTTCATTGATGAGCTCTTTAAAATTCTCATTGGCTTTCAGTTCCGGGTAGCGTTCTACGGTAACCATAAGGCGGGAAAGCGCGGAAGAAACACCGCTTTGTGCCTGTTGAAACTGAGCCAACTGATCTGGTGTGATATTAGAAGGATCTACTTGAACGGATGTTGCTTTAGCGCGGGCCTCAATCACTTGAGTAAGAGTTTCTTTTTCAAATTGTGCGTAGCCTTTTGCAGTGCTCACGATGTTTGGAATCAGATCAGAACGTCGTTGATATGAACTTTCAACATTCGCCCACTGGCCAGTGGCTTGCTGATCTTTTTCGACCATGGTGTTGTTCATGCCACCTATCCAAAATCCGATGATGACGATGATGCCTACAATAACAATAATGGGTATAAGTGATTTTTTCATTGGTCTAGGTGGTTTTTAGTGCCTAATTGGTCATTTATTAATTCGCAAAGTTACGGTTTTGTATTTGAAAATTTTAAGGCTTATGATGTTTGCTTGAATTTTACCTGGGAACCCATACTAGCGGAAGTAAAAGCAACTGATTCTACCCAAAGTTCCAAACTTTGGGCAAGTTGTGAAATCAGACAAAACAGCTCAAAATCGGTCTTTTTTGGCCCGAAAATCAATAGAAATCACTAAAAAGTTCTGAAAAGAATCCTGTTTGTCTGCAAAACCACCTTATTATTAAAAAACGAATTTTGCGTTAGGGATTGCAGCGGAAATCCTTTTTGCCCTTCGCAAAAAGATTGCAGCGTAAAGCCCGACCCGCAGGGGAACGCCCAAAACAATCATTAAGGTCATTATAAGTACCCGCAGGGAAAGCCCTAAAAATCAATCAAAACCACCTAAAATCGGCCGTTTTTAGTTGTAAAAAACAAGCCAAACCGTAAATTTCTAACATTTAACAACTCACAAATTCTCCTTTAGCGCTATAAGTTGGGCTTTAATGCTTTCCAACTTGCGGATCATATCATATTTATCGATCGTTTCCTTTTTATTTTCCCTCAGGTGTGTTTTTGCACCTTCTAGCGTAAAACCGCGCTCTTTTACCAGATGAAAGATCAGTTCTAGATTTTCGATATCCTTTGGCGTGAATTTCCGATTTCCCTTGGCATTTTTCTTTGGTTTTAGGACATCAAATTCCTTTTCCCAAAAACGGATGAGAGACGTATTGACGTCAAAAGCTTCTGCGACTTCGCCAATGCTATAATAAAGTTTTTCGGGGAGTTGTACGTGCATTAATCCAGTGATTGGTTTTCCATTTGAGCACGTTTTAAGATTACGTTAAACTCTTCTGGGGTTAGGTTTCCGTAATAAAAATTAATAGGGTTGATGCGCTCGCCGTCTTTATAGATCTGGTAGTGCACGTGCGGCCCTTCAGAACGGCCGGTACTACCCACAAAACCTATAAGGTCGCCACGGTTGACTTTCTGGCCGCGCTTCACATTGAACTTATACATGTGCGCGTACAGGCTTTCATAACCAAACCCATGATCTATGCGCACATGGTTGCCAAAACCGGATGCATTATCATCTGCACGGGTGAAGATTCCGCTCCCTGTGGCATAAATGGGCGTTCCTCGCGGCGCGCTAAAATCCATCCCCCAGTGCATTTTTTTCTGCTTTGTAAACTTATCGGTACGCAGGCCAAAACCGGAGGCGATACGTTTCAGATCTTTATTGGCCACCGGTTGTATGGCAGGGATCGCCGCCAGCAGTTTTTCCTTTTCTTCCGCTAGTAGGGCGATCTCATCCAGTGATTTTCTCTGTACCAAAAGTTCTTTGGTAAGAATATCAAGACGCTTATTTGCCTCAACGATCATTTGCGAATTATCGTAACCT
>JBBPYO010000119.1:0-2840 GCA_038199845.1 Flavobacteriales bacterium | reverse complement strand
GATAAAATTTACTATATCGATGCAAAGTGTTCAAAATATAAATAGTTAATGGATTTTCAATTTAGGATGGAAAGTGGATTTACAAAAAACTTTCAGATTGCAAAAACGAAGTATTCCGTGGAAAATATTCAGAAGCGCACGTCGAAATATTGAATTCTGACTTCAATTAGGACTATATTTAGATTTTGCCGAAAAAAGTGGATTTCAATTAACGTATTTCAATGTGCCTTTGGTTTCTGAAATATGGGTCTCACGAATTAATGTTATATTTTTGAACTGAATTTATAAAATCCTCGTTTTTATGTCCCAGACAGAAGTCCTTCAACTTCGCAATGCCTCCATTTTTCAGCGGGAAAGTCTCATACTTTCTGATGTTAGTATCACCATAAACAAGGGCGAATTTGTTTATCTCATTGGTAAAACCGGTTCTGGGAAGAGCAGTTTTATGAAAACCCTTTACGGCGATCTGCCGCTTCAGCAGGGAGAAGGACATATTGTAGATTTTGATCTCGCGCATTTAAAGGAGAAGGAAATTCCCTTTTTAAGACGAAAACTTGGCGTGGTTTTTCAGGATTTTAAGTTGCTCAATGACCGTAATGTCGCAGATAATCTGGAATTTGTGCTGCGAGCAACTGGCTGGAAAGATAAAGAGGAAATGAAAGACCGCATTGATGCCGTATTAGCGAAAGTGGATATGAAAACGAAGGGTTTTAAATTTACCTATCAACTTTCGGGAGGCGAACAGCAGCGGGTGGGAATCGCGCGGGCATTGCTCAATAGCCCCGAACTCATTCTTGCTGATGAGCCCACGGGGAACCTTGATCCACAGACTTCGGTAGAGGTAATGGGCGTTTTGCGCGAACTCAATAAAAACGGAAATACCATTCTAATGGCAACGCACGATTATGCGCTCTTACTAAAATTCCCATCGAAGACCTTAAAATGCGACGGTAATAAAATCTTTGAAGTGGTGCAGAAGACTATATAAAAAAAAGTATTCATCTCCGTTTTTTCAATAGACATGGAACAATAAACAGTAAATAAAAATCAGAAAACACTAATAAATCTTTCCTCTTTGATCTCCATTTTAATTCCTGTTTATAATTACAACATTGTGCCCCTTGTAAAGGAAATACATGATCAGACCATGGCATTGCGGATTCCTTTTGAGATCATTGTATTTGACGATCATTCTACTGATTTGCGTGTGGAAAGTGCCAACAGAAAAACTGAAGAGCTGCCTGAGGTCACGTATATAAGGGCTTTTGATAATAAAGGACGTTCTGCCACCCGCAATGCACTGGCAAAAGTGGCTAAATACAATTGGTTACTTTTTCTTGATGCAGACATATTCCCTTTGTCCTCAAATTTTGTTAAAAATTATACAGAACGGATTGCACAAGCTGATCTTATTTTTGGGGGAATATGTTATGAAAAGGAGAAACCCACTCAGAATATCCTCCGCTGGAAATACGGACGCGCCCGAGAATCTCAAACCGTCACACAGCGCAATAAAAAACCATTCATAAGCATTATATCACAGGGTTTCTTGATCAGGAAATCAATTTTCCTTAAAGCCAATGATCTCTTGGAAAATCGCTACGGACTGGATGCCCTTTTCACTTCAAATTTAAAAAAACTTGGCGCTACCGTTTTACATATTGATAATCCTTTAATTCATAAGGGCTTGGAAGACAATGAGAAATTTATGGAAAAATCTGTTCAAGCGGTTCAATCCCTTTTTTTTTTAGCTGAAAATGGACGTATTCCCCAAGATCATTATACAATTCAAAAAGTGGCACTAAAACTTAAAAAATACCGACTTAGCGGTTTATTTTTAAGATATACCGCTATTTTTGAAACTCAAATAAAAAAGAACCTGCTATCTTCAAATCCTTCCCTGAAGGTTTTTGACATTTATCGCTTACGAATTCTCCTTAATCTCAAGTGAAATGACAGAATTCTCTGTAGTCATCCCGGTTTATAATAAATCTAAATTTTTGCGGCAGACCATACAATCCGTCCTGAATCAAAAATTTACCGATTTTGAGGTTATTATCGTCAATGATGGCTCTACCGATAATAGCCTTGAGATAATTCTTGAATATCAGGATTCGCGCATACAAATCATAGATCAGGAAAATAACGGACTTTCAATGGCGCGGAATATAGGCATCGCAGCTTCCAAAGGAAATATAATCGCATTGCTCGACGCCGATGACCGCTGGAAACCGCAGCACCTCAACAACCTTCATTATTTGGTCAGTAACTTTCCTGGGGCTCATTTATTTAGTGGTGGTTATGAGGAATATTTTCCCAATGGAAATGTGATTATTCCGAAGATTAACCTTTTAAAGTCCGCAGAAAAACCTCTTATAATCACTGATTTTTTTAAAGCCAATATGCAGCAGCCGCTCGTTGCACCCAGCAGTTTTGCCTTCCGTAGATCAATTATTGAGGAGATTGGTGGTTTTGATAAAGCGATTACCTATTCCGAAGATGTGGATTTTTACATTCGGGCCAACTTAAAATACCGTTTTGCCTATCATCCTCAAGTTACGTGCAGTTACACGATGCAGGCAGAAAACCAGATTACAAGAAGCAAAAAAAGCGAACGGATTATTCCCGATTTCCAGAAATATCTGGATGAAAACCCAAAAAATATAAGTTTAAGGCACTATATTAACCTGAAATGCTATTTT
This sequence comes from Flavobacteriales bacterium, assembly GCA_038199845.1. Lineage (GTDB taxonomy): Bacteria > Bacteroidota > Bacteroidia > Flavobacteriales > Flavobacteriaceae > Leeuwenhoekiella. The sequence continues at coordinate 138 of JBBPYO010000119.1, read as the reverse complement.
CTTGCCATTTTTTATAAAGTGGAAGGCCGCCCAGATCTTTCCCGCGCGATGCGTAAAAAAATCGATGAAAAGTTACTGACATCGAGACAACGTCAACTCTTAAACGCTCCAAAACATCTGGTTCGCACTTTGCGTTTT
>JBBPYO010000118.1:0-6549 GCA_038199845.1 Flavobacteriales bacterium | reverse complement strand
TTATTTTGGCGGATTAAGTTCCCCCAGTAGCTCCCGAAGGGGGAGTTGAAAATAAAAAAGACCTCACAATATATTGTGAGGTCTTTTTTATTTTCAACTCCCCCTTCGGGAGCTACTGGGGGAACTTAATCCGCCAAAATAATGATTTTATTATCATTCATTTCAAGCGTTCCAGAATTTATTTTCAGCAGAATTTCACCAGCTTCTTTACCGGTAGTAAAGTGTTTCTTTTGCTTCTCATTAATAGAAGCGCCTTTGATTTTCACAGTGCCTTCGGCAAGCGAAGCAACAATGGGCGCGTGGTTATCGAGCATCTGAAATTCGCCGTCACTTCCCGGCACAGTTACCGCTGTAGCGTCACCTGTATATAATATTGCTTCTGGACTTACTATTTCTAAGTGCATGCTTTATATTCCTTTTATCTTTTCCGCGAAGGCGGAAAACTGTTCAAGTTGAGAAAGGTTAGTTTTCAGTCCAGTTTGCACTACTGCTTACTGTTACTGCTTAATGCCAACTATGTTTATACTTCGGCAAGCATTTTCTCTCCTGCTTCCATCGCTTCTTCTATAGTTCCCTTAAGGTTGAAGGCCGCTTCTGGAAGATGATCAAGTTCGCCGTCCATAATCATAGTAAAACCTTTAATCGTTTCTTTGATATCTACAAGTGTTCCCGGGATACCGGTAAATTGCTCGGCAACATGGAAAGGTTGCGATAAGAAACGCTGAACACGACGGGCGCGCGATACAACAAGTTTATCCTCTTCTGAAAGTTCTTCCATACCAAGGATTGCGATGATATCCTGCAATTCTTTATATTTCTGAAGGATCATTTTTACGCGTTGTGCGCAATTATAATGCTCGTCACCCAAAATCTGGGCAGACATAATCCTAGAAGTCGATTCTAATGGATCTACCGCAGGATAAATACCAAGCTCCGCAATTTTTCGTGAAAGCGATGTGGTTGCATCCAAGTGGGCAAAGGTTGTTGCTGGTGCTGGATCGGTAAGGTCATCCGCAGGCACATAAACCGCTTGTACCGAAGTAATGGAACCTCTTTTAGTCGAAGTAATACGCTCTTGCATGGCTCCCATTTCGGTGGCCAAAGTTGGTTGATAACCCACTGCGGAAGGCATACGTCCCAAAAGTGCAGAAATCTCTGAACCTGCTTGTGTAAAACGGAAAATATTATCAACAAAGAAAAGTACGTCTTTCCCTTGCGCTTCTCCCGCACCATCACGAAAGTATTCTGCAATGGTAAGTCCGGAAAGAGCCACACGTGCACGTGCTCCTGGTGGTTCGTTCATTTGACCAAAAACGAAGGTCGCTTTTGATTCTTTTAATGCGTTTTTATCTACTTTGCTCAGGTCCCAGCCGCCTTCTTCCATAGAATGCATGAATGCGTCACCGTATCTTATAATGCCAGATTCCAGCATTTCACGAAGCAAGTCATTCCCCTCACGGGTACGCTCGCCCACACCTGCAAACACAGAAAGACCACCGTGCCCTTTTGCTATATTATTGATGAGTTCTTGTATTAAAACTGTCTTACCTACACCGGCACCACCAAAAAGACCGATTTTACCACCTTTTGCGTACGGTTCTACAAGATCAATTACTTTGATCCCGGTAAAAAGAACTTCTGTAGATACAGATAGGTTTTCAAAAGCTGGCGCCTCACGGTGAATGGGAAGACCATCTTTACCAGATTTTGGCAAGTTGCCTATACCATCTATCGCATCACCAATTACATTGAACAAACGGCCATAAACATCATCGCCTACTGGCATTTGGATTGGGTTTCCGGTTGCGATCACTTCCGTACCGCGACTCAGACCATCTGTAGAGTCCATAGCGATGGTACGTACGATATTCTCACCTGCATGCGATTGTACTTCAAGCACAAGTAGAGAACCATCTTCTCTTTTTATCTCCAGAGAATCATAAATTTTGGGAAGGGCATCTGTATTTGCAAATGAAACATCCACAACGGGACCAATGATCTGTGCAACTTTACCTGTAACTTTTGACATGTGTAGTAGTTGATTTTTATTCAATTAGCTATCAAAAAAACGTGATTTTATATCCAAATCACCTGATTTTTTTCATCGTGCAAATATATATTATAATTTTTGAAAAAGGAAAAGAGTTTTCCCTGAAAAAATCAAGAAGTAAAAGGCATCCAACATTCTTAAAGAGAAGGCTTAGCAAATTTAATAATCCGCTGAATTATATAAATGATCCCGCGCCAATCTTCCGCAAAGCGGAATAAAAAATCATTATCCTTCAAATTACTTTTCTTTTCTATACTGGTCAACTTCTCTTAAAATACTGGGAAGCAGCGTGGGCGCGATGGGTTCTATGTATGGGTAAATCAAGGATTCTTGTATAACCTCTGGGTCTAAAATCAGGTTTTTTGTACTTAAGGCTTCCATAAACATAAGCAGCACACTCAAGATAAAAGCGGTTTTCAACAATCCAAATAGCGCGCCCGTTAGCCGGTTTACCAGCCCCAAAAAGGCGAGCTTGGCGATCTGGGTGAGTAATCGCGCCAGCATGGAAATTGCGATAACAATAATTAAAAAGGTGACGGCAAAAGCGGCCAGATTAACCGTATTTGGATCCCAGTCTGTTTTGTTTTGTAAAAAATCTGCCGCGTAATACGAGAAGTGAACCGCGCCATAAATACCGGCGACGAGCCCAATTAATGAGGCCAGCTCAACAAAAAGGCCGTTTTTGAGCCCACGAAAAAGCCCTAAGATCAGCAATACAGCAAGAATTATGTCTAGATAGTTCATTGCGTTAAATATACTAATTTCTACCTTTGGGTTACTATATTTGCAAAATGGTACGTGACGAACTTTTAAAACAGCGCTGGGAAGAATTGGTGGAGCTCATTTCAAAACGCTTTGCCGATGGCGAAAGATTGGATCTTGATGCCATCATTTATTTGATAGGCCTTCAGGAATACGGTCGGTTTGACAAGAAGTTTAAAAAAGATGATAAACTAGACCTTATGCATATCGCCATTTGCCGGTTGCTGGAACCTTTTGGTTATTATGAATTTGATTACCAAGATGAAGAGGGCTGGCCACATTATAAAATTCTTGAACACTTGCCACCGCTTAAAGCAGGCGAGCAGACCGTATTAATGAAAGAGGCCATTGTGCAGTATTTTGTGGAAAAAGAATTTATTAAGTAAACTGGTCATCGCGCTGTGCAAGGCATATTCTCAAATTCCGTCCTACTTTTTTTTAAATTCCCAAACGATTCTGGTCCCATCTATAAAGAGACCATTGCCCACCGTTTTCCTGTGGAACCTTTTAACACTTTCAGTAATCTCATTTTTCTATTTATTGTGGTCTACTTTGGACTGAAAGTGTACAAATCACCAAAAAAACATCCGTTTTTGATCTGGATTTTGCCCATTATCGCCATTGCGTATGTGGGCGGCACACTATATCATGCCACCCGTTCTGCTGAAATCTGGCTGCTCATGGATTGGGTTCCCATTATGGTGGCGAGCCTTACCGGCGTTATTTATTTTGTCATAAAATGGACAGATACCTGGCCGCAGCGCTTACTTCTGGTCGGAGCCATAATCGGTACTTTTTTCGGCTTACGTGCTTTGCCGCTTCCGCCACAAGTCCGACTTAGTTTTGGCTATCTGGTTACCGCGCTGGCTATTGCCATTCCTATTATAGGCTATTTACATAAAACGAAATGGCACAACGCACGCGATGTTGTTTACGCGTTCTCGATTTTTGGCATTGCGGTACTTTTTAGGTTTATGGACAAAAAGATGAATATCGATTTTTTCTGGATGGGCACGCACTGGTTATGGCACAGCTTTGGCGGTCTTGCTGTATTTTTCCTGATCAGATATATTTATAAAGACAATACGCGCGAAGCGGTAGGGATTTCATAAATTTGAAGCCTACGTTTAAAGGGATATTTTCTTCTTTAAACTGTTGAAAAACGGCCTAAAATGGCTAAAAATGACGAAATTCGATCGAAAATCGGTCTTTTTCGGGTTGAAAATTATAGTGTTCGCAAGCGAAAAACAAGTTATGTTAGAAAAAATACAGGCAAGTATCGCCGAGGCGGAAGCGTTTCAGGCAAAAACCATTGAGGAAGTTGAAGATTTCCGCATTAAATATCTCGGAAAAAAAGGATTGCTCAACACTTATTTTGCCGAATTCAAAAAAGTGCCAAATGATCAAAAAAAGGACTTTGGCCAGACTGTAAACCGCCTCAAACAGGTGACGCAGGAAAAAGTGGATCTGTTAAAAGAAGCGCTTTCAATTAAAGAGGAAGCGTCAATGTACGGCGACCTTACGCGACCTGGGGAACCTATAAACCTGGGCGCACGCCATCCTATTTCACAGGTAAAAAACCAAATCATCGAGATTTTCTCACGAATAGGTTTTAATGTTTCCGAAGGACCGGAAATTGAGGACGACTGGCATAATTTTACCGCCTTAAATCTGCCAGAACACCATCCCGCCCGCGATATGCAGGACACATTTTTTATCCAGACAGATCCCGATGTATTGCTGCGCACGCACACCTCATCTGTACAAGTGCGTTATATGGAAAATAATAAACCACCCATCAGAACCATTTCTCCTGGGCGTGTGTACCGCAACGAGGCGATTTCTGCCCGGTCGCATTGTTTTTTCCATCAAGTGGAAGGTTTATATATAGATAAGGATGTTTCTTTTGCTGATCTTAAACAGACGCTGCAGTATTTTACACAGGCACTTTTTGGAAAAAGTAAAATCCGTTTGCGACCATCCTATTTTCCATTTACCGAACCCAGCGCTGAAGTTGACGTCTATTGGGGCCTGGAAACTGAAACCGATTATAAAATGACAAAGGGCACCGGCTGGCTGGAGATTATGGGCTGTGGCATGGTAGATCCCAATGTGCTGGAGAACTGTGGCATTGATCCCAAAGAATATACCGGCTTTGCTTTTGGCATGGGAATAGACCGTATTGCGCTGTTGCTGCATCAGATTTCTGATATTCGCCTGCTCAGCGAGAACGACATCCGCTTCTTAAAACAATTTAAAAGCGTTATATAAAACCATATTTTACACAATTCTTATGAAAAAATATATTGTAATCGCCGTGCTCGTTATTGTATTGCTGGCCGTGGCGTATCTAACATTTATTATCGCCGCCATTAAGTTTGCTATAGGTTCTGTTTTTGTAGGGATTATGGTACTTGCGATTTTCGTTTTATGGATCATGTGGAAAGTGAAAGAAGATTAGCAATGCGCAAGGATATTCAAATACCCAAGGTGAGCGATGTCTATATCGCTGCGCGGAAAACCTTTAACGAAGAGCACCTTCAAGAAGAATGGAATGTGTATCTCATCAATGACAAAGAAGCGCCATTGGAAATTGTGCTTATCGTTGCCAAAGGCCACGGCGATGCTAAAAAAACGAGTACAATGCGTCATAAATTGGAGCTTTTGCCTGCAAAATCATTCGCTAAAATCGAATTTATAGAAGACAGCTTACTGGCGTTGAATAATGAATTTGCGGTCACATTCTTTTTTGACGGAACGTTGTACGAGCGCACGTTTATCTTTCCGGCGGGACAAATAGATGAAAAAAACCAAGAAATACTTCCGGTGATGGGCGATCCTGGGATTTTGGCGGAGTAAGCCACACAATTATTTCTGTTTAATCCTTATATTTATATCACAATATGAAGTTACGGAAACATTAGCATTGAGAAACCGTATTAAAGAGTATATAGATCAGGCAGAGACTTCCGAACTTGAATTCTTTCACAAAATAATAGATGGCGCTGAAGAATACATACCTGAAACAATTGATGAATACAATGCTGACATAGACCGAGCCATAAAAGATATGGATTGTGGTAAATTTTATACGCAAGAAGAAGCTATAGAACGATCTAAAAACTGGTGAAGGTAATATGGGACAATAAAGCTTTGGATTTTCTTGAATCACACTGCAATCGAATCAAAAAAAACTCGGTACAAGCTGCGGAAATGGTGCGCTCGGCTATTTTTGCGGAGACGGAACATTTGAAATCAAACCCAGAAATTTATCCATTAGACCGCTTCCGGAAGGATAACGATGGTAAGATAAGAGCTTTTGAAAAATTGAGTCTCCGTGTTTCATATGAAATAAAGCCTGATCTAATAAGGATATTATGAGTTCGGCATGTGCGCCAAAAACTATTAGCCTATTAACTGACACCTTATGCAAATCCATTTTCGTACAAAAGAAGAAAGCAACCGAATACAGCAGGAAGAGTTTTTAAAACTCACCCCTGTAGATCGTTTTTACGCGTTTCTGGATCTTATGTATGCCATGAAAGACTTCCCTTCTAGAGAGAAAGATATGAACAAAGGTAATTTTGTTATTAAACTTTATAAAGAGAAGTGAGTGATTGGAATCAAAATATCGATGAATTTATTATTCTAGCCAACAAATGTAAAGTGCGAATGATTATGGTAGGCGGTGGCGCGGTCAACTTTCATGGGTATAAAAGACATTCTGCCGATGTAGA
>JBBPYO010000117.1:0-10624 GCA_038199845.1 Flavobacteriales bacterium | reverse complement strand
AAACTTCTTTCTCTTTAAAATCAACCGCCACATCGTGATCGTCAACAATAAGGCAAAGCAATCCAGATAGAATAAAAGCACCGGCACCAATAAGCAATGCGTAAATGGAAACGTTGTCAAACATTTCGCGAAGCACAAAACCAAGAATACTCGCCGCAATAATCTGTGGGATCACGATAAAAAAGTTGAAAACGCCCATATAATAGCCCATTTTATTGGCCGGTAAAATGCTGGAAAGCATGGCGTAGGGCATAGATAAAATACTCGCCCAAGCGATGCCAACACCCACCATCGCCACGAGCAGCATATTGGGATCTTCAATAAAGTAAACCGAAATCAGACCCGCTGCGCCACAAAATAGGGCGATGAGGTGCGTGATCCTTCGGCTGGTAATTTTTGCAAGTAAAGGTAAAAGAAACGCAACAACGGCGGCGACCCCATTATAAACGGCAAAGCAAATGCCCACCCAGTCCGCACCTTCATTATATAGTACAGAGGTTGTATCTGTTGTGCCGTACACGTGACTTGTCACCGCTGCAGTTGTATAGATCCACATGGCAAAAAGAGCAAACCAGGAGAAAAACTGAACCGCAGAAAGCTGTACCATCGTTTTTGGCATTTTGAAAATTCCTGAAAACGATTCCACAATCCCATCCCAAATACCTTGCGCGGCATTTTCTTCTTTGAGTTTTTCTAGATCATCGGGCGGATATTCGTGGCTGTTAAAAACTGTCCACATAACCGCCAGAAAATAAGCGATTCCACCAATATAAAATGACCATTTTACAGAATCGGGAATACCGCCACCGGGAGCGATATTAATCACGTCAAACCAGTTGGTAAAAATCCAAGGTAGGGCAGAGGCGATCACCGCGCCCAGACCAATGAAAAAACTTTGCATCGCAAAACCGCTGGTGCGCTGCTCGTTGGGCAACATATCGCCCACAAATGCACGAAAAGGTTCCATACTGATGTTTATGGAGGCATCGAGAATCCATAGCATAATTACCGCCATCCACAACGCGGAAGAATTTGGCATCACAAAAAGTGCGATCGTTGCGAGGATCGCGCCCACGGCAAAAAACGGACGGCGCCTTCCCCATTTGGGAAACCAGGTGCGATCACTGTAATAACCAATAATAGGCTGAATCGCCAGACCAGTCACAGGCGCGGCCAACCATAAAATGGGAAGTTCATCCTGCGAGGCGCCAAGTGTCTCAAAAATGCGGCTCACATTAGCATTTTGCAGGGCAAAACCAAACTGGATGCCCAAAAACCCAAAACTCATGTTCCAGATTTGCCAGAAACTAAGTCGGGGCTTGATCGAACTTATGGAAACGTTGTTCATTATTATTGTTATTATTATTTTCATTACTATTCTTACGCGACCGCGACCTTGAATGGTTTCGTCACGCTGAACTTGTTTCAGCATCGCACTTGCCGTTCTACTATTATATAAAAGACTAAGAAAAACTTGATCTTCTTGTGTGACCCATGCATAAATTCAGGATGACGTTATTGAACAGGCATTAATGATTGCTCGAATTACTTTTTTCTGCTTTCTTTCACCATATTTTGATATTGCAGCCCAGTAAGATCATTTTCGTTCATGCCGATCTCCTCAAGAAATTCGTATAAGATTCTAAAAAACCCCTCGGTTTCAGAAAGGTTGTCGGTCTGGGTTTCTATTTCTATGAACGTGCCGGTCAATTCTGGCAGTTCTACGACACTTATTTCCAGTTCTATTTCCTTATATGTGGCGTAAAAGAACTGGCAATTTTTCGCATACCGAATTTTCAATGTGTATCCCAATCCCTCAAAAATCGCCTTGGTTTGATCAAAATCGGCTATTTCGGACTCAAATTCGGGTTTTGAGCGGGTTTTTTGATCAAAGGGCGCTTCTTTCAGCGTCAACCAATTGGTGATTTTTCCGCTCTGCGGAAATGTTTTTTTCCGAATGCGAAGCTCACAATCCCGCGCGTTCAATTCGTTGTCTTTATCAAAATACAGATCGTCATAAATCACTTCGAAAGCCGGTTTTTCGGCATATTTAGCCAATTTTTCAAGCACTTCAGCCTTATTTTTAACGATTGCGGTGAGTTCGACTTCGTACACGGTTTCTTGGTTTTTAGTAGTTAAATAATGCGAATTGACCTGTTTGTTTGCTTAAAACGGCTGTATCTTCTTTGTATAATGTATGTTGTATAGTGTAAAATGCGCTTTAAAAGATCAATCTACATGATACAATCTACGGCATACACCTGAGATTAATTCCGTTTAAACCTACAAGGATCGCTCGTTCCTCGCTCATACCTTGCAGGTCGCAACAAAGTATCCCCCTTTGGGGGTTAGGGGGATTTAAACCTGTATCACCCCCAGATTAAACTTTTTCTCAATGGGTGCATGATCCGCGGCTTCAATACCAGTACTTATCCATTTACGTGTATCCAGCGGATCAATGATCGCGTCTGTCCAGATTCTTGCTGCGGCATAATACGGCGAAACTTGTTCGTCGTATTTTGATTTTATGCGTTCAAAGATTTCATTTTCCACTTCTTCGGTAATTTCCTTACCTTGTTTTTTCAGCGAAGCAGTTTCGATTTGAAGCAACACTTTGGCAGCGCTATTACCGCTCATAACCGCAAGTTCCGCCGAAGGCCAGGCCACAATAAGCCTCGGATCGTATGCTTTGCCGCACATCGCATAATTACCGGCGCCATACGAGTTGCCGATGATAATTGTAAATTTTGGAACAACCGAATTGCTCACCGCGTTCACCATTTTTGCACCGTCTTTAATAATACCGCCGTGCTCGCTCTTGCTTCCCACCATAAAACCGGTCACATCCTGTAAAAAAACCAACGGGATCTTTTTCTGATTACAATTCGCTATAAACCGCGTCGCTTTATCCGCGCTGTCGCTGTAAATCACACCGCCAAACTGCATTTCGCCTTTTGTGGTTTTGACAAGTTTACGCTGGTTTGCGACAATGCCCACCGCCCAACCGTCAATACGCGCGTAGCCGGTAATAATCGTTTTTCCATAACCTGCTTTGTATTCATCGATTTCAGAATTATCAACTAAGCGTTTGATAATCTCCATCATATCATATTGATCGCTGCGTTTTTCAGGTAGAATTCCGTAGATATCTTCCTGTTTTTCGGTCGGTTTTGCCGGTTTTTCGCGGTTATAACCCGCTTTATCAAAATCACCGATTTTCTCCATTGTGTTTTTGATTCGGGTAAGCGCATCGCGATCATCGGTGGCTTTATAATCGGTTACACCACTTATTTCGCTGTGCGTTGTAGCTCCGCCCAGGGTTTCGTTATCCACATTTTCGCCAATTGCGGCCTTTACAAGGTAACTTCCAGCCAGAAAAATACTACCGGTTTTATCCACAATGATGGCCTCGTCGCTCATAATGGGCAAATACGCGCCACCTGCCACACAGCTTCCCATTATTGCGCTAATCTGCGTGATTCCCATACTGCTCATGACGGCATTGTTGCGAAAAATACGTCCAAAATGTTCCTTATCTGGGAAAATCTCATCCTGCATGGGCAGATATACTCCAGCGCTATCCACGAGATAAATGATGGGAAGGCGGTTTTCAATGCTTATTTCCTGTGCGCGCAGGTTCTTTTTGGCAGTTATAGGAAACCAGGCACCGGCTTTTACGGTAGCGTCATTGGCGACCACAATACACTGCTTACCGCCCACTTTTCCTATTTTTACCACCACGCCACCACTGGGGCAACCGCCGTGTTCTTCGTACATTTTATCGCCGGCAAAAGCGCCTATTTCAATTGCTTTTTCGGCATTATCAAGCAGAAAATCAATACGTTCGCGGGCAGTGAGTTTCCCTTTTTCGTGTTGTTTGGCGATGCGTTTTTCCCCACCACCCAGTTTTACCTTGGCAAAACGTCTACGCAGATCTGAAAGGGCCATTTTATTATGATCCTCGTTTTTATTGAATTTGATGTCCATTTGAAATATTTGGGCGTTTCCCCTTCGCCTAGGGCTTCGGGGTCGGGCTATCAGCGTTACACGGTAACGGCTTCTATCCCTAACGCGGTTACTCAATCAGGACGAAATTACGAAAACGATAGCGTATACGGCTGTACTATTTCTATGAAATATACGATATTTGCAGTTCTGAAATTTCCATTTGAAAATGGACGGATTTTTTAAAAGTAGTTTTAAAGCCATTCTGAACATAACTTCACAAGTTGACAGAAGTATTCAGAATCCATTGAAGTTGATTTGCTTTATGGAAGATTTGGAAATATATTGATGCAAATACATTTTTATACAGCTTCAATCTAATTGATTTACGCATGATGAACAAAAATACGGTTCTGGGATGGGCCACTTTTATAATGATCGTGGTGGGCATTGCCTTAATTGCGCTGGGTGCAGTACGTTATAAAGATGTAGCAGGTTACGGTTTTGGTGCAGTGGGCGTTGGATTTTTTGCAATCGCCTGGGTTTTTAATGCATTGAAAGGTAGAGTTTAAAACCTGTGAATTTTCAGCAATAAATTGCTAAATTGTTTGGGCGATACAGCCTATTTTAATAGAAAAATAACAAACCTGATGAATCAAGAAGGACTGATAAAGAACCAACTTACGAAACATTTACAGGGAGGCAAGGCTTTTACAAGTTTGAGTCATTTTTTAAACGATATACCTTATGACGCGGTAGGAAAACGCCCATTCAATCTTCCTTATTCTATTTATGAGCTTTTTTATCACATGCATATTGCCCAGCAGGATATTATGAATTTTTGCATGGGGAATGGCTATGAAACTAAAAACTGGCCTGATGATTACTGGCCTTCCGAAACTTCTCCAAAAAATGAAGAAGAATGGAAAGAGTTGAAAGTACAATTTTTTGAAGATAGAAATAAACTTGCTTCTTGGCTAAAAAACGAGGATAACAATATTTTAGATATTGTGAAAAATGGTGACGATCAGACCTGTTTAAGAGAGATTTTACTGGTTATTGAACACAATGCATATCATACTGGACAATTATTTGTATTGTGTAGACTGCTGGGAGTGAAAAACCATTAGCAATAAACAGTTAGCAATGAGCAATTAAATAATTTATAATTTACAATAGCAATAATAATAGTTGGATGAGATTTCCGCCTTCGTGGAAATGAAAAATATACATATGGCAGACGATAATAAAGTGATCTTTTCGATGACCGGGGTAAGTAAAACATATCCCGGGGCAAACACGCCCGTTTTAAAAAATATTTACCTGAGTTTCTTTTACGGGGCAAAAATCGGTATCCTTGGGCTTAACGGTTCTGGAAAATCCACTTTGCTGAAAATAATTGCTGGTATAGAAAAAAACTATCAGGGAGATGTGACTTCAGATAAGGAGTTTTCAGTAGGATTTCTTGAGCAGGAACCACAGTTGGATGACGATAAAACGGTATTAGAAGTCGTTAAGGAAGGAGCCGCAGAAACAGTTGCAATTCTTGATGAGTATAATAAGATTAATGACCAATTTGGTCTAGAAGAAGTTTACTCTGACGCAGATAAGATGGAGAAACTGATGAACCGCCAGGCCGTGCTTCAGGACGAGATCGACGCGCGCGGGGCATGGGAACTTGACAACAAATTAGAAGTGGCGATGGATGCACTGCGCACGCCACCTTCAGATAAGAAAATTGGTGTGCTTTCCGGTGGAGAGCGTCGTCGCGTAGCTTTATGCCGTTTGCTTTTGCAGGAACCAGATGTTTTGCTGCTGGATGAACCAACAAACCACTTGGATGCTGAAAGCGTGCACTGGCTGGAGCATCATTTAGCTCAATATAAAGGAACCGTGATTGCAGTGACGCACGACCGTTATTTTCTTGATAACGTGGCCGGTTGGATTTTGGAACTGGATAGGGGAGAAGGAATTCCCTGGAAAGGTAACTATTCCACGTGGCTGGAACAGAAATCAAAACGGCTCGCACAAGAGCAAAAACAGGCCGGGAAACGTCAAAAAACGCTGGAACGTGAATTGGAATGGGTGCGTATGGCGCCAAAAGGTCGACAGGCCAAACAAAAAGCCCGACTTAACAACTACGATAAGTTGATGAGCCAGGATCAAAAACAAACCGATGATAAGTTGGAGATTTATATTCCCAATGGTCCGCGTTTGGGAACCAATGTGATTGATGCCACGGGCGTGAGTAAGGCCTTTGGTGATAAACTACTTTATGAAAATCTAGATTTTAAACTTCCGCAGGCGGGGATTGTAGGGATTATAGGACCCAACGGTGCCGGTAAAACCACTATTTTTAAAATGATCATGGGCGAAGTGGAAGCCGACGCCGGAAATTTCAAAGTAGGGGAGACCGCAAAAATCTCGTATGTAGATCAGGCGCACAGCAATATTGATCCTGAAAAAAGTATTTGGGAAAATTTCAGTGATGGTCAGGATCTTGTGATGATGGGCGGCCGCGAAGTTAACAGTCGGGCGTATTTGAGTCGCTTTAATTTCAGTGGAAGCGAGCAGAACAAAAAAGTGGATAAACTTTCTGGTGGGGAGCGCAACCGTTTGCACCTGGCTATGACGCTCAAAGAAGAAGGTAACGTGCTGCTTCTGGATGAGCCTACCAATGATCTTGATATCAACACGTTGCGTGCATTGGAAGAAGGTCTGGAGAATTTTGCTGGCTGCGCCGTTGTGATTTCTCACGACCGCTGGTTTTTGGACCGTGTCTGTACACATATCCTTGCTTTTGAAGGTGATTCTCAAGTGTACTTTTTTGAAGGCGGATTTTCAGATTACGAAGAAAACAAGAAAAAACGTTTGGGCGGAGATATTATGCCGAAACGAATCAAATACAAGAAATTGGTAAGATAATAGCGGATTTGAGGTTGTTTTAAGGTCATTTTTAGAGCTTTTTAACCATTTTAGCTGATCCTATTTTAGAGCTTGTTTAACCGATCTGCCCGTAATACAGGGATTTACTTTAAACAAGCTCTAAATCGCTTAAACAGAAAAAAATCGGTAAACTTTAAATTCAAAATAATATTGAACATAGAAAACCATGTGAACTGAAAAAATGTTTTTATCCCTTCAAAAGTTCTGATAGCTTAAAATTTAGGTATAATTTTTCCTTTCCCACCCGCTCACTTTTTAAAAAGCCTCTATTTTCCAAAGCGTTGAGATAATTTCCAACGGTCTTTAAGTTGCCCAAACCTGCTTTTTTTAATTGGTTTCGTTTGGTGTATGGCAATCTGAACAATTCTTCCATTAAACCTTTTGACTAAACTCTGGGGAGCTTTTCTTGAATTGCTGTTCCCATAGCATTCATAAGTTTTTCAATTTCTGCTATTTGTTGTCTTCCTTTAAAGGCTGTTTGTTCTACCATATCGAGCATATAAAGTATCCAGTCTTCCCAATTATCTCCTTCTGTTACCTTACGAAGATTTGTGTAATAGTCGATTTTATGCTCAATGATATAATTACTTAAATATAATGCTGGCAAATCTAATAATTTTGTAAATTTTAGATACAATAAAAGGATGATTCTCCCGGTACGGCCATTTCCGTCAAAGAATGGATGTATGGCTTCAAATTGATAATGAATGATTGCCATTTTTATCAATGGATCAATAGCATCCTCCGTATGGATAAAATCTTCCAGATTTTTTAGTTTTTCCCTAATGACATTTTCGCCTTCGGGAGGTGTATAAATCACTTTATTTGTAACCGGATTTTTTAACTGTGTTCCTGGAATATTTCTTATTCCAGATTCATTCTCTTTAATAATTCGCATAATGGATACAAAGAGATTGGTTGTAAGTATAGGCCTTTTCTCTATTTCCTTTACACCAAACCATAAGGCATCTTTGTAGTGTATAACTTCTTTAGTTACTGGATTTTCATTTTTTTTATCTGTAATTGAGGCTTTAAATAGTTCATCTTGGGTGGTTATGATGTTTTCTATTGCTGAACTTGCTCTCGCTTCCTGTAAATTTATGGTATCAATAAAGAATATAGGGTTTGGTAGATTGGTAATTGCTCCTTTTAATTCTGATAATGCCCTACTGGCCGTAATTGTTTTTTTGAGTATGGTTGTGCTTTCCATTTCTTTTTTTGGCGGAAGGATGGGCAGGCTATTATACGGTATTTCTGGATTATACATTTTTTTATTCTCCATTTTTTTATTCTCCATTTTTTTATTTTGAACGAGGGCGCGAAATACCTTCTACAGTAGTACGAGTGTAAATATTGCAAAAAATTACTCTTGTCTTGTATTTGAGGGCAATTATTGCCCTTGTTTAAGTTATAAGTATACTATATTATATTAAGGCTTATTTAAAGTCAATTTAAACTGATTTTCAAGAGTTTAAGGTTATAATTAAGTCTAAAATTTGTTGAACATCTTGATATTCAACAAATTTTAGACAACGCTATGGTTCTTAAGATATTAAAAATCATAAAGAGTCAGTTAAACAAGCTCTAAGTTCAAACAGATTATATTCATCTAATTTTTATCGAACCGATCATAATTTTATTCTGAAATAATTTATTTTTTCGAGTAAATTGTGTGTTTAAACGTATTTTATATATATTTGGGCGATTAATCTGGTTTGAATTAGATTTTTAATAAGATGTTCTATTTCCATTTGGATATGGTAGCATTGACAATGTTAACCCCCAAATTTTCAAATTATGCAGCTTCAATCGTCGAGGACGCTTTTACGTTATTTTTATCTAGCACTCTTAATTCCTGTTTTGATTTCCTGTAGTGGAGAATCTATAAATCAAAATCTCGCTTCGCTGGAAAATATTCAACTGCCTCAGGCAATAGAAAGTCCTATGGACGCGGTTGAGGAATTACCTTACTACCAGATTCCAGAAAAATCGTACACGATTGAACTCGATCGCTGGGATATTCCAAACGATCGTACAGATGCAGATAAAACGACTAATAACCTTCAAAAAGCAATTGACTGGGCAGTAGAGGAAGGCTATGGCAAAATTCATCTTCCCAAAGGTCATTATCTGGTAGGGCGTTACGGTAATGATATCTATCAGGCAGGAATTGCCCTACGCAGTAATATGGCTTTTTTACTGGATAAAGAAGCGATCATAGAGATGGTACCAAACGATAAGTGGAATTATTGCGTACTCGAAGTTACCGCAAAAGAGCGCGTGGTAATTTCTGGTGGGACTATACTTGGCGATCGTGATAACCATACTTACACGCCGCGGCCTGGAGATGGTTATAAAAGTCATGATGAAGGTCACTTGGTTTGCATACAGAATGAGAGCGCCCATGTAACCGTGGAAAATGTAAAACTTACCCGGGCCAATGGTGATGGGATCCTTCTTGTGGGACAAAAGGGAAAGGGTAGTTCTGTAAAACACATAACTATAAAAAACAATGATATCGTAGGAAATCGGCGGCAGGGAATCTCCATTGTGGGCGGTGAGGACGTGCTCATACAGAACAATGAAATTCACCATACTTCTGGTACTTCGCCGCAGTTTGGTATTGATATTGAAAGTAGGATTTATAAAAGCAGCGATATACGCATTATGTCTAATTATTTTCACCATAACCGTGGAGGTGATCTGGTCAATGTAGATGGTACCAAGGTGATTTTTGATGGAAATATTCTAGAACAAGGTGCGGGCAGTGAGTATATAGACGGCCCCATTGTGTATAGAAAAAATGCTGATATGACCATACGCGACAATGTGATCACCATGCGCACTATGTCTGTCAATAACTGGAATGGGATTATTATGTACTCCAATGACAAGCCGAAAAAGACCTCGGCCATGACTTATATTTACGACAATACTTGTAATAATTGTGGTTTTTATATGTATAAAGGTGCAGACTTAGAAGTGCGGGATAATACGCTTAATAATGGTCATCTCACGTTTTATAAGATGGAAAACCTGACTTTGGAAAATAATAATGTGATCCGGAGCAATCCTTGCAGAGCTTATAGTTTTAATGAGGTTACAGGCTCAGCAGATGGAAATCTTTTTAATGATGAATTCTATGCTATTCCGCTGAGCGAAGATGAGCCTTGGAAAAGCTGCTGGTAAAGAGCGAAAAGATCGATTAATGGAGCAACCTGCCCGTTTTTTGAGTATATCCTCAAGATATTAATACATAATTATTTGCTTAAACATTGAAGATGAACTCTTATAAAAACATTGAGCAACGTTTTTCCAGTTCAAAAATGACTCTATTAAAATCTTATTTTGCACTACCTGTGCAACCCTATTTTTCTATCTTTGCAGCGTGAAAATAATAGCGCTACTATTATCATTTTATATTTTATCACTCAATGTACTTCCTTGTACAGATAGTGATGATGTTTCGGTTACGTCACAGACAGAAGTTAGCCTTAACTCAGACCTGGATCATGGAGACTTTGATCAAGATTTTTGTGCGCCTTTTTGTACATGCCATTGCTGCCATGTTCATTCACTAGAATCTCCTTTGGCAGATGCCTCACCTTTTTATAAGGAAATATCTTCTGAGTTATTTATTCATTTTGATAGCCTGAGTGAAAAGGCTATATCCATTCTTTTAGATCCCCCGCGCGTTTAATTCAGTTTTATAGGATAGTTGTATCCTGTTTTT
>JBBPYO010000116.1:0-2381 GCA_038199845.1 Flavobacteriales bacterium | reverse complement strand
ATCGCTGGGTGCAACCTACGCAGATGCGCGTATAGGCCGCTATCTCAACCAGTATGTTTTTACCCGCGAGGATAAAGTGCAAAATGTGGTGAATACAGAATCCTTTGGGATCGGTATCCGCGTGATCGCTAATGGCACCTGGGGATTTGCGTCAACAAACAGCGTTACCGAAGATGGTATTAAAAAAGCGACCACTCAAGCCGTTGCGATTGCAAAAGCCAATTCACGGATCCAGAAAGATCCGGTGCAACTCGCTCCGGTAGGATCATTTGGAGAGGTTTCATGGAAAACACCGGTAAAAAAAGATTTTAAAACGGTTCCAGTTTCAGAAAAAGTGGATCTGTTGCTCAATGCTAATAAAGCTGCGATGGATAATGGCGCTGATTTTGTAAACTCTTCTATGTTTATGGTCAACGAACAAAAATATTTTGCTTCCACAGAAGGATCTTATATTGACCAGGATATTTATCGCATCTGGCCCACTTTTGATGTTACCGCAATAGATCGCGCAACAAATACTTTTAAAACACGCCAGGCGCTGAGCGCTCCCGTGGGTATGGGTTACGAATATCTGGATGGGTTGGACTCTGAAAAACTAGACGGTCCAGGTTCTTTAAAGCTGTATAAAAACAGTTATGATATTGTGGAAGACGCTACCATCGCCGCACAGCAGGCCAAAGAAATGCTTACAGCAAAATCTGTTGATCCCGGTAAATATGATTTGGTTTTAGAACCCAATCACCTAGGTTTGACAATTCATGAATCCGTAGGACATCCACTGGAACTGGATCGCGTGCTGGGTTACGAAGCCAATTATGCTGGCACCAGTTTTGCCACGTTGGATAAATGGAAATCAGGTGATTTTAAATATGGTAGTGATAAAGTGAATATCGTGGCAGATAAAACGCAAGCCAACACGTTGGGCAATGTAGGATGGGATGATGAAGGTGTAAAAACCAAGAAATGGGATTTGATCCGAAATGGGATTTTGGTTAATTACCAGGCCATTCGTGATCAAGTGCATATGCTTAACGAAGAGGAATCTAACGGTTGCTGTTACGCACAAAGTTGGAATGATGTACAATTTCAACGTATGCCAAATGTTTCTCTAGAACCGGGCAAAGACAAATACTCTGCCGCAGAAATGATTAAAGACGTTGAAAAAGGAATTTATATTGCCGGTCGCGGTTCGTATTCCATAGACCAGCAGCGGTATAATTTCCAGTTTGGAGGTACTGTTTTTTACGAAATTAAAAATGGTGAAATCGTGGGCATGCTCAATGATGTTGCTTACCAATCCAACACGCAAGAGTTTTGGAACAGCTGTGTAAAAGTGTGTGATAAGGACGATTATCGTCTGTTTGGGTCATTTTTTGACGGTAAAGGACAGCCTTCGCAGGTGAGTGCGGTTTCGCACGGCAGTTCTACCGCTCGTTTTAATGATGTAAATGTGATCAATACCGGTCGCAACGTTTAAGTTTTAGATTTTGCGTAAAATCATAAAATCTCCTATTCAAGAACAAATTCCCATCGGTTCTAGAATTGGCTTACTTTCCTTGGGGAAGGGCAGGGGATGGGACTTTAATAACTAAAAATCAGCATAAAAAATGGCAATATATACAGAGGAAGAAGCGAGGAAAATCATGGAAAAAGCGCTCAGCTTTTCCAAGGCAGATTCCTGCTCAATCAGTTTAAGCGGGAGTGAGAGCGGTAATATTCGCTATGCGCGGAACACCGTTTCCACCGCAGGTCATCAATCTAATCAATCGCTGGGTGTGCAATCCAGTTATGGTAAGAAATCCGGCTCAGCCACAATTGACGAATTTGATGATGAATCTTTGGAAAAGGTAGTTCGCCGAGCGGAAGAACTCGCCCAACTTTCACCAGAAAATCCTGAATTTATGGAACCCTTGGGGCCACAGACTTTTGACGAAGCAGTTACTTTTGTGCAAGCAACAGCAGATATCACCCCGGAATATCGTGCTAAAGTTGCCGAAAGTAGTATTACTCCCGCAGCGCAAAATGACGTCACTTCTGCCGGATTTTTAGATGATTCTGCCGGATTTCAAGCTATTTTAAATTCCAAAGGACTTTTTGCTTATAATAAGTCTACAAATTTAGATTTTACCGTTACCATGCGCACAAACGATGGCACCGGTTCTGGCTGGGTAACTCGGGATTTTAACGATATCTCAAAATTTGATCCCGAAGAAGCTGCAAAGACTGCAGTAGATAAAGCGGTAATGTCCAGCGAGGCGAAAGCAATCGAACCCGGCAGATACACTGTAATCTTAGAACCCGCTGCCGCGGAAGAATTACTGGGTAGAATGTTTGGCGCTTTTGATGCACGTACTGCTGATGAAGGTAGAAGTTTTATGTCT
>JBBPYO010000115.1:0-2619 GCA_038199845.1 Flavobacteriales bacterium | reverse complement strand
TCTGTTTCGATAATTTTGCCACCGGGCATCGTAAAAATATAGCGGCCTTGTTAGAACAAGAGCGTTTTGAGCTTATAGAAGGAGATATACGCAATATAGAAAGTTGTACTACAGCTTGTAAAGGAGTGGATTATATTTTACATGAAGCTGCTTTGGGCTCGGTGCCGCGATCTTTAAAAGATCCAATAACCAGCAATGACGTCAATGTAGGAGGTTTTCTTAATATGCTGGTTGCGGCAAGAGATGCAGGTGTAAAGCGATTTGTATATGCAGCGAGTTCTTCCACTTATGGTGATTCTAAGGCTTTGCCAAAGGAAGAAGACAAAATAGGAAAGCCACTGTCACCATACGCGGTTACAAAATATGTAAACGAACTCTATGCAGATATTTTTAAAACAGCCTATGGCCTGGATACCATCGGCTTGCGCTATTTTAATGTTTTTGGCAGAAAACAGGATCCCAACGGTGCCTATGCTGCGGTTATCCCTAAATTTGTGATGCAGCTTATGGCACATGAATCTCCGGTTATCAATGGGGATGGAAATTTTTCCAGAGATTTTACCTATATAGATAATGTTCTTCAGATGAATTTATTAGCACTTACCGTTGATAATTCAGAAGCGTTAAATCAGATTTACAATACTGCGTTTGGCGAACGTACCACGCTCAATGAACTTGTTGAGCAATTAAAGAAAAACCTTGCCACTTTTGACCCGAAAATAGCCGAAATACAGGCTACTTATGGTGAACAACGCAATGGTGATATACCACATTCCCTTGCTTCTGTAGATAAAGCAAAAAAACTTATGGGTTATGCGCCCAAGTATGATATCAATGATGGATTGCGCGAAGCCATAAATTGGTATTGGGAAAATTTAAAACAAAAATAATAGGTACCCCATTTTATTAATATGAATATTGCACTATGAGCGAAATTAAAATTGCCGTAATAGGTCTGGGTTATGTTGGTTTGCCACTCGCCAGATTATTTTCCACAAAATATTCCGTGGTGGGATTTGATATTAACCAGAAGCGTGTGGCTTCTTTGCAAAAGGGTCATGATGATACTCTAGAAGTGGCGCATGAAGACCTCAAAAAAGTATTAAAAGAGCAGGCTGACAATGAATTGGGTCTTTATTGTTCGGCACAGCTTGAAGATATTGGGGATTGCAATTATTATATTGTTACCGTGCCTACACCGGTAGATAAAAACAATCGTCCAGACCTTACACCACTATACAAAGCCAGCGAGACAGTGGGTAAAGTTTTGAAAAAAGGGGATACTGTCATTTATGAATCTACAGTATATCCTGGTGTGACAGAAGAAGATTGTGTACCAGTTCTGGAACGGGAAAGCGGTCTAACTTTTAATACTGATTTTTTTGCAGGTTATTCCCCCGAGCGTATCAATCCCGGTGATAAGGAACATACTGTAGATAAAATACTTAAAGTAACCTCAGGATCTACACCAGAAGTAGCTAAAAAAGTAAATGCTCTATATGCTTCGGTGATCACGGGGGGGACATTTCTCGCTGCGTCTATAAAAGTCGCAGAAGCGGCCAAGGTGATCGAAAACTCACAACGTGATATCAATATCGCGTTTGTGAATGAGTTGGCCAAGATTTTTAATCTTATGAAGATAGATACTTCTGAAGTTCTTGCTGCCGCTGGTACCAAATGGAATTTTCTACCCTTTAAGCCAGGTCTTGTTGGTGGTCACTGTATAGGTGTAGATCCGTATTACCTTGCGCAAAAAGCACAGGAATATGGCTATCACCCAGAAATTATTCTTGCGGGTAGACGTCTTAATGATAGTATGGGAGAATATGTGGCCTCAGAAATCATTAAACTTATGGTACAGAAAGATATTAAAATTAAGGGATCAAAAGTTCTTATACTCGGTATTACCTTTAAAGAAAATTGTCCTGATGTACGCAACACGCGCGCAGTGGACGTAGTGAAAAACCTTCGGGATTTTGGAGTGGAAACCACTATTTTTGATCCTTGGGCTGACCCTGAAGATGTACAACATGAATATGGCCTCGTAACCATAAAGGAAAAGCCGGAAGCCACATTTGATGCAGTAGTGCTTACGGTGGCCCATAAGCTATTTTTAGATATGGATCTCAATGCCTTTATGAAAGAGGATGCAGTTTTGTACGATGTAAAATGTATTTTGACCCAACCCGTAAGTGGAAGGTTATGAAACATTCTGTTGCCTATAAGGTTACATAATAGATTTTGATCTTGCATTATGGAGTTAATACTTTGTAATTTTTTGCATAGTATCATCGTTGTTAAAAGCTGTCAGCACTTATATTAATACGGAAGTTTGGATAGTTTTTAAGGAATTTATATATCTATCAAATAATTCTATATTTGTGCCCGAAATAAAGCGCATATTTTTTGCGGTAATACGTTATGACGATGAAGTTCAATTACACTTGGCAATTATAGTTGTAGATATTTTCAAATTTGAAGTAGTACTTTTATGATTCCCAAAACATAGTTATAGCATGCAAACTGTTGATTATACCCTTATACTACCATTTTGAGTCAAATTAAAAAAGGCGCTGCCCTTAATTACATCAATATTCTTTTGACCAACGTAATCGGTCT
>JBBPYO010000114.1:0-3224 GCA_038199845.1 Flavobacteriales bacterium | reverse complement strand
CGGATTGTATGGCGATCATTGGTAATTTGCCTTCTGGTTTAAAACAGATCATTTTAAGCGGCGGCGAACCGCTGGCCGATAAAAAACTGCTTTACGCCATTCTTGATGCGCTTGCCAAAAAATATAATAATAAGCTTTTGTCACGCTTCAATTTAATGGTGATCTGTTGACGCCAAAAGTACTTCAAACGCTTATTGAAAAAGGCGTTGATCGTTATTCCATTGCGAGTATTGACCGGTATCATAAAAAGCAGGGTTCCCGTAAGGAAGAACTTTCCGAATTATTTGAAAGCAACGGTATTGATTTTGTCGAAGGTCAGCCCAAAATTACCACGGAGGCCAAGGAAAAAGACATTCTCTCCCGGCCGCTTTCCTATGGTTTTTTTGGCGCTACCGAAGACATGTGGCTTGGCGGAAATTGGGCTCGTGGCCGTGCGCTGGAAAAAGACAATTGGTTGAAAGACGGCGCGCACAACTTCTGTGCAATTCATTCTGGAGCACGTGGATTCTTGGGCCACGAAAGCAAAGATGTAATGCAGGAACTTTCCATACAGTTATGGAAAATCAATCCGTGTTGCCCAGGCACCAAAGTTCCCATGGGCGACGCACGAAAAGAGAAAGTTTCAAAAGTTTTGGAAAAAATGTCGAAGCATAAGGTGATGCAAAAACTCAATGATGGCGACATTTATGGCGTGGGAGAAAGTATCGGAATTTCAGCTAAAGAAGTCTTGGAACGCGCTATTAAAGCCGGAAATGTGTGTCTGTGGTGCGACGAATTTTTTGGCAAAAACTACGATATGAAAAAACAGAAAGCAAAAGAACTGAAAGTTTACACCCAGAAATTAAATATCTAGAACTGTTCAGAAATTTGGGCAAATCATTAAAGTATTCATAAAGGTTGGACCGGTAGACTTCAATTGCGCAATAGTTTTGAAATAAAGTAGTAATTTCAATAAAAATTAAAACTATGTCTGTAAAAAATTTATATACCAAAGAAGCTAAAGATAAAATCAAGGAAATGGCCGAAACCATCGATTTTGCGATGATGGCTACTGATCTGAAAAACACCCCTTTTCACACTATTCCCATGAGTACAAAAAGGGTAGATGATTCTGGATCTATTTGGTTTTTGAGCGGAAAAGATAGTCAGCATAATGAGCATATTAATGTCTTTGGCGACGTACATCTTACCTATAGTGACCCTTCATCAATGGAATTTCTCACCGTTTACGGCAGCGCCGAAATAAGTACAGAAAAGGTATTGCTAGAAGAATTCTACGGCAGTACTGACGATAACTGGTTTGATGGGGTTAATGATCCTAATCTCACCGCTATAAAAGTAAAGCCAGAAGAAGCGCATTACTGGGAGCCAAAAAGTGGAAAATTTGTCGCACTTCTTAAAATGGGCGTTGGCGCCGTCACTGGTAAAAAGCCAGATATAAGCAAAGAAGGTGATCTCAAAGTATAAAACTCTTAATTAGGTGTTTATTAAAGAAGCTCCCTGGATTTAAATAAATCCGAGGGGCTTTTTTTTTTAGAAAAAGAAAACAAAGTTTTTAAACAGGCCAATTAATATTCTCAAAACTGTTCATCATCTGCACTGGGACCGTAACTCCCAGGTATGGGAATATCCAGCAAACGCAGATAAACACCCAGTTGTGCACGATGGTGAATCTGCTGTGCAAGTGAAAACCGGATCATTTCATATTTGTTGCCATCCCAAAGTATATGATCGTTGTGTTTAAACTGCCAGACTATTTCAAACTGTTCTTCTTTTACCTCGCTCAGTGCTTTTTCTCCATCTTTGACCGCCTTTTCAAAGAATTCCAGTAATTCCTTGCCCGTGTCAAATGATGGCGGCTGATATTCATTTTTTCCAAAGTCTAGTCCGTCTGTGTGTATTGCCAGATTCACCCAGCCCGGAATTTCCGCAATATGCCCACTCAACTGCTTAAGCGACATACTTTTATTGTGGGGTTTCCAGTCGTACTTATCTTCTGGTACAAGCTTTAGAAATTTACGTGTGGTGGTTGTTTCGGTTTCAAATTCCTTTTTTAATTGGGCTATTAAATCCATATAAATGAAGTATTATTGGTTGATTTTGATGTTAAATTAGCTGATTTTCCGCAGAAAAATTGACTTTAGAAAGTAAATTTTATCATTCCTTCCGCTAAAATAACCATGTTTTATTTGGAGAAATTTTTATGAATACTATATTCTTATTCGATAGGATAATGAAAAACGGGCTATTCAATAGTGATTTTCAACTCAACTTACTGAATTTCCAGTTCTTTAATATGCTTTGATTGCATCATACAAAACCTGTTGAATCTGCGTGCGCGTGTTCAGCGAATATAACCGTGTATTATCACGTGTGGGCAAAACACGATTAGAGAGAAAGAGATAGAGCAGATCTTCTTCAGGATCCATCCAGACCATAATTCCCGTAAAACCGGTGTGGCCAAAACTCGCTTTACTGGCATCTTTTGCAGTATTACTGTCGACGCCTTTATATTCCAAATAGGGTTTGTCAAAACCGATCCCACGATAATTATCATTTTGGGGAAACTGAACCGTACTCCATTCCTCTAAGGTTGCATCTTTAATAAACCGCTCCCCTCCATATTCTCCCATATTAAGATACATCTGCATCAATTTTGCCAGATCATTAACGTTTGCAAAAAGACCGGCATTTGCAGAAACGCCGCCCATCATCACTGCGCCCTCATCGTGCACCATGCCGTGAATGGGCTCATGCCGAAACTGATAATCATGTTCTGTAGGTACAATGCGATCCAAATCAAAGTTGCCCAATGGATTATAGCCCAAAGTCACCGCGCCCAGTTTATCGTAAAAATTCTCATGTATATACTTCTGAAAATCTTCCCCCGTGATCTTCTCGACGATTGTGGGCAACAGATAAAACGCCAGACCAGAATATTTATATTTCGCCTCGGGCAACAGCGGAGATTTTTTTATGGCCTTAAAAATCTTCTTTTTGTAGTTTCTGTGCAGCCACATATGATCACTCACTTTTGTGGGAAACCGCCGCGAAGAGTCTTTTTTAAAGGTGTACCATTTATAACTTCCGTTCTTGCGCAGCGTGTTTTTCCAATAGGGAATCCAAGGTTGAAAGCGCGCTTGATGCGTTAAAATCTGCCGGAAGGGAATCCCAGCTTTATTGGAATGTTTAAAATAGGGCAAATACGTATCGATCCCAGCTTG
>JBBPYO010000113.1:0-7407 GCA_038199845.1 Flavobacteriales bacterium | reverse complement strand
TAGCATTGATTCAGGCAAAAGACAATGCAGAAGAAAGCGACCGGTTAAAATCAGCATTTTTAGCTAATATGAGCCATGAGATTCGGACACCAATGAATGGTATACTTGGATTTGCCGATTTATTGAAAGAACCTCAATTGACTGGTAAAGTGCAGCAAGAATACATCAAAATAATTATAGAAAGCGGAACACGTATGCTCAATATCATTAATGATATTGTAAATATTTCAAAAATAGAGTCGGGATTGATGGAGGCCAACATTCAGAAATTGAATATTAGCCACAATATTGAATTCATCTATAATTTTTTTAAATTAGAGATTGAACGAAGAGGAATTCGTTTTGTATTAAAAAACAACTTATCAGGAAAAGAAGTCTTTATACGATCTGACAGCGAGAAAATATATTCTGTTCTTACTAATTTAGTTAAAAACGCTATTCAGTACACTGAGAAAGGAACAATAGAGCTAGGCTGCGCTGTCACAACAGAAAATGGCGATTCAGAATTGCAATTTTATGTAAAAGATACCGGTATTGGAATTCCTAAGGAAAGACAAATGGCGGTCTTTGAGCGTTTTGTACAATCTGACATTTCCAATAGAATGGCATTTCAAGGAGCTGGATTGGGCTTGTCAATTTCTAAGGCGTATGTAGAAATGCTCGGTGGAAAAATATGGGTCGAAAGTGAGAATGGAAAAGGTTCTACATTTCATTTTACACTACCCTTCGAAATTAAAACTGCGAAAAGAACCTTTAAAAACAAGAAAACTAGATCAAATAAACCGGAAAAAATTGCAAGCAATAAAACTCTGAAACTAAAAGTATTGATTGCAGAGGATGATAAGATCTCTATGATGCTTTTATCCCTAATGGTTAAAGATTACAGTTCTGTTGTTTTTGAAGCAAAAACAGGCGTAGAAGCTGTAAATATTCTTAGCAAGAATCCTGATATTGATTTAATCTTGATGGATCTTCAAATGCCTGATCTAAGCGGATATGAAGCAACGCAACAAATCCGTAAATTCAATAATAATGTCATAATTATCATTCAATCAGCCTGTGGCTTATCTGATGACAAAGAAGATTTGAGTAGAATAGGATGGGATGATTATATTTTAAAACCTATTAACAAGAATAAATTATTTGAACTAGTACAGATGTATTTTGTGAAATAATATTGTGTTAAACTGCAGAACAATTAAAAAGCAGATAACTTGGGTTTTAATATAAAATAAAATGTGAAATATCACTCAAATACTCTCGAAAAATGGGTGAAAAGATCCTTAAATCAGCCATTTTTGCTCAAAAATTGAAGCTTTCTAAAAATCGGTCAATAACCCGTGGTACCGCATAATCCTGTATATTTTCAATAGGTATTTTATTTTCATCTAACGGTGTTTGTTCGCAAGATATGATCCAGAATTTCACATAAAGATTCTGATGCGAGAGTTTGTGCAAAATAGAATTGGAATTATAAAGACTTATTTCTTCCGCAGATATTTGATTCATATAATCCTGCATATTTTGATTTTCGAATTGTTTTTTTCGAGCTTCCGTCAAAAAATCGGTTTCATATAGCTCATTTTCGCTTTCCAACAACGGAAATTCATAAAGTCCGCGCCAAATTCCTTTTCCCGTCCGCTGTTGTAATAGAGTAAATTGGCCATTAATGATAAAGACCAAATAATTAAAATACCGGTTTCTAATCTTTATCTTACCTTTTTTAACCGGAAGGCTGGATATTTTATTTTCTTTTAGCGCAATACATCTTTCATTAAAGGGACAATGTAGGCAATACGGATTTTTAGGTTTGCATTGTATTGCACCAAATTCCATAATTGCCTGATTAAAAAGTGCAGGGTCTTTCTTATCTATAAGTTCTTGGGCAAGTGCTTTAAATTCGCGTTGGCCGGCACCAGTGTTTATGGGTGTTTCTATACCAAAAATACGCGACAAAGCCCTGTACACATTACCATCTACCACAGCCGCGGCTTCATCAAAGCAAATAGAAGCGATTGCACTTGCCGTATAATCGCCCACACCTTTTAAACCCTTTAAGTCCTTATAATTGGTAGGGAAATTGCCATCTAGGTCTTCGCTTATTTTCTTTGCGGTGGCATGGAGGTTTCTGGCGCGTGAGTAATAACCCAGACCTTGCCATAATTTGAGCACTTCATCTTCAGGAGCATTTGCAAGCGCTTCCACGTTTGGATATTTCTCAATAAAATTGTAATAATAGGGCATTCCCTGCTCCACTCGAGTCTGCTGTAGTATAATTTCTGAAAGCCAAATATTATAGGGATTTGTTGTATTGCGCCAAGGAAGATCACGCTTGTTAATTAAATACCAAGAAATCAGCGTGTTAGTTAAATCATTCACAAAATATACCTTTTCGCGAATTTAGTCGTTTATCTAGTTATATTTAAATCAATTAGGCATTAAATATAAAAAGATAAATCATTATCTTTGCACCCTTAAAATTTATAACCCCCCTTAAATAATAGTATAATGACAAAAGCAGATATTGTTGCTAAGATCTCTGAAAAACTTGGAATAGAGAAAAATGATGTGCAGGCAACCGTTGAAACATTTATGAGCGAAGTGAAAAATTCGTTAGAAGGCGGCGATAATGTTTATCTTCGCGGTTTTGGAAGTTTTATTATCAAAACTCGTGCTGAGAAAACTGGCCGTAACATTTCTAAGAACACAACTATTAAAATACCAGCTCATAATATACCCGCCTTTAAACCTGCAAAGGTTTTTGTGGAAGGTGTAAAATCTAATGTTGCTGTAGACGAAAAATAAATATTAATACTAAATTTAAATTTCTATGCCAAGCGGTAAAAAAAGAAAAAGACATAAGGTAGCAACGCACAAACGTAAAAAACGCCGTAGAGCTAACCGTCACAAGAAGAAAAAGTAGTTTTAAACTACTTTTTCTTTTATTTTCCCTTTAAGTAGAGGAAAATGCGTTCATTGACATCAAGAATGGTAAAGTGAAAACATCGCTCACCGTTCTTACCGGTAAAAATCCTGTGATAAAATAAAATGTTTAATCCATTTGTGGATGCGCATGCGCGCATACATGGATATAATACAATGAAGCGTGAATAATGAATTAATCATTAGATCTAGTTCCACTTCAGTTGATTTTGCCCTTTTAAAAGATGGTAAACTAATAGAATTGCACAAGGATGAAGAAGATAATAAGTTTAACGTAGGTGATGTTTTTGTTGCCAAGATACGTAAGACGGTTCAAGGACTCAATGCTGCATTTGTCAATGTTGGCTATGAGAAAGATGCATTTTTGCATTATCACGACCTTGGCCCACAACTTCCCACCCTCTTGCAGTTTGTAAAACGTGTAAGCACAGGTAAATTAAAAGAATACTCCTTAAAAGATTTCAAAAAGGAGACAGACATAGACAAAAACGGAAAGATTGCCGATGCTGTCAAGTCTAACCAACCCTTGCTGGTACAAGTTGTCAAGGAGCCCATATCAACTAAAGGCCCGCGGATAAGCAGTGAGCTTTCCATAGCAGGCAGATATGTAGTGCTCGTCCCTTTTTCAGACAGGGTTTCCATTTCTCAGAAAATAGAATCCAAAGATGAAAAAACCCGCCTTAAGCGCCTGGTAATGAGCATTCGTCCCAAAGGTTTTGGAGTGATCGTGCGTACCGTGGCAGAAGGTAAACTGGTCGCAGAACTGGACAGAGATCTGCAAAATCTTGTAGATCGCTGGAATGTGATGTGCAAAAAATTGCATAATGCCAGCCTACCCAGTAAAGTGCTGGGCGAGATGAACAGAGCGTCCTCTATACTGAGGGATATTTTTAACGATACCTTCAGCGCAATATGCGTAGATGACGAGACCTTGTATTATCAACTCAAGGAATACCTTCAGGAAATTGCTCCCGAAAAAGAAAATATTGTAAAGCTTTATCAAAACAGCGTTCCCATTTTTGAGAAATTTGGGATCGAGCGACAAATCAAAACTTCCTTCGGAAAAACAGTGACCATGAGTCGCGGTGCCTACCTTGTTGTAGAGCATACCGAAGCCCTTCACGTTATTGACGTAAACAGTGGTAACCGTTCCAATAAGGCAAAAAGCCAGGAAGAGACGGCACTGGAGGTGAATATGATCGCAGCATCAGAAATTGCACGCCAGCTCCGTTTACGGGACATGGGCGGCATTATCGTGATAGACTTTATTGACATGGGCAAAGCCGAAAATCGTAAAAAGCTCTTTTCACTTCTTAAAGATGAAATGAGTGACGATCGCGCCAAGCACAAAATATTACCGCCCAGTAAATTTGGTCTGATCCAGATTACGAGGCAACGGGTAAGGCCCGAGATGAATATCAAGACCCGTGAGGTTGATCCCAATGGTAACGGCGAGATCGAAGCCCCAATAGGTGTTGTGAACCGCATCCAGACAGACCTTATCAGAATTTTTAAGAACAAAGATGAATATAAAAAGATAACACTACATACCCATCCTTTTATAGCGGCCTTCTTGACAAAAGGCTTTCCATCTGTACGTTCTAAATGGTTTTTAGAATATAAAAAATGGGTAAAAATCATGCCCAGAGATGCTTACACGTATCTCGAGTACCGCTTTACAGATAAAGACGGGAAAGAAATAAACTGAAAGATAACCCCCTCCAATTTTTTTTGGTGGGGGTTTTTTATTTTATATAAGCCGCGTCTTTAGAATTCAAATAATATTCTATTTTTAGCCTATGAAGACGATTATTAGGCTTTTTGGGCTGATTTTTACCCTATTTATACTGATTTCCTGTGGAACTAACCGAAAAACAAATAGAGCAATTACAAGTACATTTACGGATTCTCTCTATTTTGAGAAAGGTTTTGCCGGTCTTGCCATTTATGATTTGGTGGAAAAAAAGATGCTCTATACTTACAATGCCAATAAGTATTTTACCCCAGCGTCAAATACAAAATTGCTTACGTTTTATACCGGTTTAACCATTCTAGGCGATTCTGTTCCTGCATTAAAATATAGAATTTCGGGCGATAGCTTAATTTTTCGTGGTACTGGTGATCCTTCCCTTTTAAATCCCGATCTACCACCTTCTAAAATAATGAATTTTCTGCGCTACAGAACGGAATGCCTTTTTTATGAAGTGCCAAATTATATCGAAACCTATTTTGGCCCAGGCTGGTCGTGGGATGATTATGATGCATATTATTCCGTGGAGCGTGTGGCGTATCCCATTTATGCAAACAGAGCGACTTTTACGCAAGGCGAAACACCCGATATTCCTCAAGCTTATCCTGATTTTTACCAAAAAAACCTGATTCTAGATTCGCTAAACCTCGATAAAACGGTTCGTTTAAGTCGAAAAGTAACCGAAAATGGATTTTTTTATCAGCTTGCGGTTCGCGATACAACATTCCGACAGGAAGTTCCCATAAAATATTCCCCTGAACTTTTTGTGGAAGTGCTTGAGGATACGCTCAAAAAAGAAGTTGGTTTGATCCCAGATTTCAAAAAATTCGAAGGAGAAGAGAAGATCCTTTATAGCATTCCAACAGATAGTCTTTATAAGCGAATGCTTCAGGTAAGCGATAATTTTATCGCCGAGCAGATTTTGCTATTGGCTTCCGGCGTGATCGCAGACACTTTAAAAACCAGTATCGCGATTGATTATATGAAGGAAAATGCATTCCAGCAACTGCCTGACGAACCGCAATGGGTAGATGGTTCTGGCTTATCGCGCTATAATTTGCAAACGCCGCGCAACATGATCAAAATCCTCGAACTGATCACCGAAAAAATGCCACTGGATAAAGTACTCCAACTCCTTCCCGCAGGTGGGAAATCAGGTACGCTAGAAGATTATTACAGCGCCGATGAACCCTACATTTTTGCCAAAAGCGGAAGT
The DNA here is from genome assembly GCA_038199845.1 of Flavobacteriales bacterium. Taxonomy (GTDB): domain Bacteria; phylum Bacteroidota; class Bacteroidia; order Flavobacteriales; family Flavobacteriaceae; genus Leeuwenhoekiella. Next base: position 1,498 of record JBBPYO010000113.1, on the reverse strand, counting down.
TTGAGTAACAACTACAGCCTTAGCGGTTTTATCAAAACAAAAAGTGGAAAAACATTGATTTTTAGTTTCATGAACAGCAATTATACCATCCCTACTTCTACCCTAAAAAAAGGTATGGAGAATATTTTATTGAAGATCAGAGATAATTATTAGCGCTAGCGGAGGTAAATTTCTCAAGACTTTCTCAATTGGCTACAGCTACTTAAAAAAAACTCGAAGTGACGATCATGTCAGATCGAGTGAATTTTAGAGGCAATAGCCGATGGACTTTGTATCGAGATCGAGTGCGCGTTTGAAAGGAAATTGCACTGAGATCAACTAATGTAAACTTCTCGATACTTTTTTCAATCCGCTACCTCTACTTGAAAAAAACTCGAAGTGACGATTATGTCAGATCGAGTGAATTTCAGAGGTGAAAACTGATGGAATTTGTAACGAGATCGAGTGCTCGTTTGAAAGAAACTTATCTGATATCAACTAATGTAAGCTTCTCGATACTTTTTTTAATCCGCTAGCGCTACTTGAAAAAAACTCGAAGTGACTGACAATGTCAGATCGAGTGAATTTCAGAGGCGGCAGCTGATGGAATTTGTATCGAGATCTGGTTTTAATTAAGATTTTTTTGAAATAAACTATGCTAAAAATTGCTTGCCATCCCATCTATAAACATCCTTTGCCAAAAGGACATCGCTTTCCCATGGAAAAATATGAGTTGTTGCCCAAACAACTTTTGCATGAGGGAACAGTGACTCAAGCCGACTTTTATGAACCCGGGATGCCCGATGAAAAATATATTCTTGCAGTTCATACGCCAGAATATGTTGAAAATCTAAAAGCGCTGAATATCGAACGCCGTGCTGCTCGTAAAATTGGATTCCCGCTTTCCGCGGAATTGGTCAAGCGAGAGCATATTATCACGCAGGGAACGATTTTAGGCTGTGAATATGCGCTGGAACATGGTATCGCTTTTAATATTGCTGGCGGAACGCACCACGCCTATAGCGACCATGGTGAAGCTTTTTGCTTATTGCACGATCAAGCGATCGGTGCGCGCTATTTGCAGGAAAAGGGACTGGCGAAAAAGATTCTCATTGTTGATCTCGATGTACATCAGGGCAATGGAACAGCAGAGATTTTTCAGAATGACGATTCGGTATTTACGTTTTCCATGCACGGCGCGGGCAATTACCCTTTTAAAAAGGAGGTTTCTGACCTGGATATCGCACTCCCAGATAAAACGGGAGATGAGATCTACTTGGCTAAATTAAAGGAAACACTTCCTAGACTTATTGATACTGTAAAGCCCGATTTTATCTTTTATCTCAGCGGAGTCGATATTCTGGAAACCGATAAACTGGGCCGATTGAGCTGTAGCGTTTCCGGTTGTAAAAAGCGTGATGAATTTGCACTGAGCTGCTTTCGCGAAAGCGGAATTCCAGTTCAGGTAAGTATGGGTGGCGGTTATTCTCCAGAAATAAAGATCATTATTGAAGCGCAT
>JBBPYO010000112.1:0-8623 GCA_038199845.1 Flavobacteriales bacterium | reverse complement strand
CACGCAATTTCCCAAGACCGTAGAGACTTCAGTTTATAACATCGGAGAAAAGAAACCAACGCCATTATTTGAATCAGTATGGGGAAAACAATATCGGGATGTTTATGGCAAAAAAGTCACTGCGCCGGTAGCACTTTTAGATACGCTTTATGGCGGTCTTGAAGTAATTCGTCCAAGCGGCGGTCAACAGACGGTTTCTTTACGTTTGCGGGATAAAAATGGTAAAGAGTATAATATGCGCGCGCTTCGGAAAAATTCGGTTCAGTTTTTACAGAGCATCGCCCTGAATGAAAATAAAGCAGCAAGAGAAGAATTGACCGCGACTCTGCCAGAAGAACTTATGGATGATTTTTATAGCTCCTCACATCCTTATGGCGCATTTGCCATTCCCAAAATGAGCGAAGCAATAAACGTATTGCATACCAGACCAAAATTGTTTTATGTACCCAAGCAACCTGCGCTAAAAAAATATAATGAGAAATATGGCGACCAACTGTATATGTTAGTTGAACGTCCTGCTAAAGAATTTGATGGCCCTCTTTTTAATTATCCAGATGATATTGAAAGCACAGATGACCTGTTAGAGAAGTTAAGGGATGATGAAGAAAACGTAGTGGATGAGAAAGCTTATATACGCGCTCGTATGTTTGATATGCTCATTGGGGATTGGGATCGGGACAATGATCAGTGGAAATGGGCCGAATATAAAGATAAAAATGGCAAACATGTTTTTGTGCCCATTCCCAGAGACCGGGATCAGGTTTTTACCAATTTTGACGGCAGCGTGCTTGATTTGGCACGCACACTTTTTGGCGCAGCCAAACAATTTCAAAAGTATGGTGAAAACGTCAATGATATTAAATGGTTCAGCAATGCAGGAATTAAATTGGATCGCGCAATTGTACGCAATGCGACGCGTGAAGATTGGGTAGAACAGGCAAACTATATAAAAAAGAATTTATCTGATGCAGTTATTGAGGATGCATTTAACGATTTGCCTCTGGAGGTACGTTCAGGGTCTTCGATAACCGAAATCAAGGAAAAATTAAAGGGAAGAAAAGAAAATCTGGTGAATATCGCCAATGAGTTCTATGATTATTTTTCTTATCAGCAGACCATAACCGGGACAGACAAAGATGATTATTTTGAAATAACCCGTGGCGACAACACCACGCAGGTAAAAATATGGCGCATTAAAAACGACCAAAAAGCCGATTTAATGGTAAATAGATCCTTTAAATCGGAAGAAACCAGGGAGCTTTGGCTTTACGGTTTGGGTGATACAGATGTTTTTGAAGTTAAAGGAAACGGCAAAAATCCAATATTTACCAGAATTATCGGCGGTCATGGTGATGATATCTATACTATTCAAAACGGTGACAAAGTCAAGGTTTACGACCATAAAAGTCTACCCAATACCGTTGTGGAAAAAGGCGGGGCCAATTTTCGGTTTTTAGATTTGTATGAGTACAATACCTACGATTATAGAAAGCAAATTTTACGTATCAACAGTTTAACGCCCGGTTTTGGCTATAATCCAGACGAAGGTATCAGTTTAGGAATCAGCGACGTGTATACTATTAATGGTTTTCAGAGGAATCCTTTTAGTCAGCAGCATCGTTTTAGCGCAGAATTTTTCTTTGCCACTAGTGGTTTCGACTTCAATTATGAAGGAGAATTTGCAAGTGTTTTCAAAACATGGAATTTACTCGCAACGGCGCGTTATACAACGCCAGATTTTACCCAGAATTTCTTCGGTTTTGGTAATGAAACGGCCAATAATGAAGACGATTTAGGATTGGATTATAACCGTTCCCGCATGAGCAGGATTGAAGCTTCGGTAAGTTTGGTAAAAAATTCAGACTATGGAAGCACTTTTATGGGAACCTTGCGCTTTCAGGGAATTGAAGTAAATAATAATGACGGGCGCTTTATTGATGATTTAAATAATATAGACCAAGATGATTTTAAGAGCTTTGCAAGTGTTGAGGCCAATTATGAGTACCACAGTGCAGATAATAAGTTGGTTCCCACAAGGGGCATGGATTTTGAAATACATACGGGAGTTACGAATAACTTGGTAGATACTGGTAAACGTTTTGTGTTTTTAGATCCCAGTATTGGTTTTTATAATTCGTTGAGCAAAGACCGAAAATTGGTATTAAAGTCAGTTTTTAGGTCTCAATTTCGTTTTGGTGATGCGTATGAATTTTATCAATCAGCGCAATTGGGGCAGCGCAATGGTCTGCGGGGATTTCGTTTTGACCGTTTCAGTGGTAAAAGCGCGATTGCCGGTTCAGCAGATTTGCGTTATGCTTTTAACTCCTTTCGCACACGGCTTTTTCCGTTGCAGATAGGGATTTTTGGCGGTTATGATCTGGGTCGTGTTTGGATTCCCGATGATACTTCTGACCAGTGGCACGACTCGTATGGTCTGGGTTTCTGGGTAAATAGTACTGATGCACTGAGTGGAACGGTAAACTTTTTTCACGGTGACGAAGGTTTGCGCGTTTCGTTGGGTTTTGGCTTTAATTTTTAGAATATTTTAAGAAGATAATTTAATTGAAAAAATGATAGAACAAACTGTAGATACTGATAAATCAGAAAAAATAGATAAAATAGAAATAGAATACCTTAAGGTGAAAGATTTTGAGGCGCTAAAAAAAATAATGATAGCGGTCTATCCAACTATTCCCGATCCTTATTGGAATAAAAGCGAACTGCAAAAGCTGGTGCGCATCTTTCCGGAAGGTCAAGTAGTCGTTAAGGTAAATGGAGAGATTGCCGGTTGCGCCCTGTCAATTATTGTAGATTATGACAAATTTTCAGATAAGCACACCTATGCAGAAATTACGGGTGATGCAACTTTTAGCACCCACACGCCAAAAGGGAACGTACTTTATGGTATAGATATTTTTATTGCACATGAATTCCGTGGAATGCGCATTGGCCGTAGACTTTACGATTATCGTAAGGAACTTTGCGAAAACATGAATTTGGAACGTATTGTTTTTGGTGGAAGACTGCCCAATTATCACCAGTATGCAGATAAAATGACGCCGAAGGGATATATTGAGAAAGTGCGTACCCGGGAGATCAACGATCCCGTACTCGATTTTCAGTTGAATAATGACTTTCACGTAAAACGGGTAATTACTAATTATCTGGAAGGCGATAAGGCGTCAAAAGAGTATGCCGCTTTGCTGGAATGGGACAATATCTATTACCAGAAACCACAGAAAAAACCAATAGCAACTAAAACCGTAGTGCGCTTGGGATTAGTTCAATGGCAGATGCGTAATTATAAAAATCTCGACGAACTCATAGAGCAAGCCGAATATTTTATAGATACTATTTCGGGATATCGTTCAGATTTCGCCCTCTTTCCAGAGTTTTTCAACGCGCCCCTTATGGCCGCTTACAATCACCTTTCTGAGGCCGACGCCATTCGTGAACTTGCAAAATATACCGAGCAGATCAGGGATAAATTCTCAGAACTTTCCATTTCCTATAATATTAATATCATCACCGGAAGTATGCCGTATCTTGAAGATGGGAAATTGTACAACGTAGGGTTTTTATGCAAGCGCGACGGTACAGTTGAGAAGTTTTACAAATTGCATGTCACACCGGACGAGGCCAAAGTATGGGGTATGAATGGCGGTCATGAGCTTAAAACCTTTAATACGGATTGCGGTAAAATAGGAATATTGATCTGTTATGACGTAGAATTTCCAGAATTGAGCCGTTTACTGGCAGATCAGGGAATGGATATCCTATTTGTGCCTTTCCTTACCGATACGCAAAATGCCTACAGCCGCGTGCGTCTCTGTGCGCAAGCGAGAGCAGTGGAGAACGAGTGCTATGTTGCCATCGCAGGCAGCGTTGGCAATATCCCCAAAGTACATAATATGGACGTGCAGTTTGCACAAAGTATGGTGCTTACGCCTTGCGATTTTCAGTTTCCTACAAATGGGATCAAGGCTGAGGCCACGCCAAATGCGGAGATGATCTTGGTAGCAGATGTAGATGTTGATCTTTTAAAGGAACTCAATCAGTTTGGTAGCGTCCATAACCTAAATGACCGTAGAAAAGACCTTTTTTCATTAAAACTGAAGAAGAAATAAATCGGGGGGAAATGCTTAAAATCGACCAAAAACAGGTCTTTTTTGGGTAAAAATAAAGCTGTTCAAAAAGGTTATAAATTGACCTTTTTGAACAGCTTTTTAGCGTTTTAAAGCTAGTTTTTTAATCCATCATTTCATTGATAACCTCGCCGCTGCTGGATAACAAAAGTATTTTATCTCCAGTATTTTGCTCCAGTTCAATTTTATAGGTTACTTTGTTATCTTGTTCAATTTTTGTGATATCATCTGTTTTATATTCAGAATAGCTCTTCTTTAAAGTGTTTTGAACAGCCTGCGGTAGATCGGCAGCTTGCAGTTCGCTTTCCATTTTATACGTTGAACCATCCTTATTGTACCAGATATCATGGTCATTGCGGCCTATTTCAAATTCTACTTTATAGAGATCGCCTTCCATTTCCCATTCCTGATCCCTGGCATCGGGATAGGCTTTTTCAAAGCTGTTCTTTAAACTTGAAGGAACATCATTTAAGCTCAGATCCTGCGCGCTCAATCCTGCGGTAAGTAGCAATGCCATTGCTGTAATCTTTAAATTTTTCATCAGTATTATTTTAATTGTTTTAATTGATTTTATTTGAGAACAAAGGAAACACACAAAACTGGAAGCAATTGGGAATGAGATTTTCTTTAGAAAAAATGTTTTACCAAATCTTTCTAGATTTAACCCTTATTTTTGGAAAAACGAATCCATGAAGATTTTGATCATTGAAGATGAACCTGATATGCTTGCAAATATGCAGCAAACCCTAGAGCGTGAGGCTTATCTGGTAGAAACCGCGACCGATTATAACAGTGCTGCCGAAAAGATAGGAGTTTATAATTATGACTGTATTTTACTGGATATTACCTTACCGGGCGGAAACGGATTGGATCTTTTAAAAAAACTTAAGGAAACCGGGGCCGCAGACGGAGTCATTATTGTATCGGCAAAAGATTCTCTTGATGACCGTATTAAAGGTCTTGATTATGGCGCAGACGATTATCTATCTAAACCTTTCCATATGGCCGAACTCAACGCACGCGTTAAAGCTGTTTTGCGACGCCGTAACTTTGAAGGTTCCAACACGATTTCCATTGGTAATTTAAAGGTAATTCCAGAAGATAGGAATGTTCTTATAGCAGATCAAGCCATCAATTTAAATAGAAAAGAATACGATATTCTCATTTATCTTGTGACCAATAAAGAGCGACTGGTGACTAAATCTGCCCTTGCGGAACATGTTTGGGGCGACAACATTGATCAGGCAGATAGTTTTGATTTTATTTATTCTCAGATCAAAAACTTACGTAAAAAATTGAGCGTAGCCGAAGCAAACATAGAAATACAATCTATTTATGGCGTAGGTTATAAATTGATTGCGTTATGAAATTACTTAATTATACCACGCGGTATTTTGCATTGTTGCTGTTTCTTTTGATTTCGGTGTGGGCGGTCGCGTTATATTATGCCATGCTTGACGAAATTTATGATAGTCTGGATGATAGTCTTGAGAACCAGAAAATTTTGATCGTGCAGCGCATCACGGAAAATAAGCAACTTCTGGTTGAAAGCAATTTTTCAGACGGAAATTATTCCTTAACGCGAATAAAAGCAGAGCAATACAGCAACTTTGAAGACACCTATAAGGATACGCTCATGTATATGCAAAACGAGGATGATTTTGAACCGGTACGCATCTATACCAGTGCTATCGCGCACGATGATGCGTATTATAAGATGCGTATTATCACTTCAATGGTTGAAGAAGATGACCTTATTGAAGATCTGGTGAGTTATCTCATTGGACTATATATGCTCTTGATCACTGCCTTGATTTTACTGAACAATGTGCTGCTGAAAAAAGTGTGGCAACCGTTTTATCGTCTTATTGACCAATTAAAAACGTTCACGCTTGAAAAAGGGGAGCCCATAAAAACCGATTCTACAAAAATTGAAGAATTCCACCTTCTCAATCAAAGCGTGGAACGTCTTACCCAGAAATCTAGGGAAAGTTATGTGGCCCAAAAGCAGTTTATAGAAAACGCATCCCACGAGTTGCAGACTCCGCTGGCCATTTGCATTAATAAAATTGAATTGTTTATCGAGAAAAATCCGCTGGAAGAAAGCCAGCTGCTAGATTTATCTATAGTACTGGACAACTTGGGCCGTCTCACCCGAATGAACCGCTCTTTATTACTGCTGTCAAAAATTGAGAACAAGCAATTTGTGGATGAGGAAGACGTTTCGTTTAATGTACTTATTTCACAATTGGCTCTAGATTTTGAAGATATTGCTGCCCATCGAGCAATTTCAATCAAGATAGACGAAGGGGATAAACCTCTAACCTTTAAAATGAACCGCGATCTTGCTTTAATTCTGGTTACAAACTTGCTCAAAAACGCCATAGTACATGGCAATGCGGATGAGTTGATACATATTAATATAGCGTACGATCATTTTTCAATAAGTAATCAATCTGCGCACGGATTGTTAGATGAAAGACAACTTTTCAACCGTTTTAAAGTTGGTGGTTCCCCTGGAAAATCCACTGGACTGGGACTTGCAATCGCCAAAGCCATTACGGAAAAATACAACTTGAAATTACACTACCATTTTGCAGAAAAACAGGTGTTTATGGTTAATTTTCCCATAAAATAGGCTGTTTTCCAGTATTATTACAGATTTGACCGCGATGTTTGAATTGTAAATTTTAAAAGTAATCCTTTGAAAAAATCAATAATGAAACGATTAGAATTATGGATTATAGGTGGGGTTTTGCTTCTTTCAGCAACGCTTATCTTTGCCTTTAATAGTCGGTTTACCGCATATGAAGCGCCTAAAAATATCACGTATTCCATAGAAAATCAATGGCAATTACCAGATGTTCTCGAGGAAGTTTCCGGCATATCCTGGATAGGCGATCATAAATTGGCAACCGTTCAGGATGAAGATGGAACAATTTTTATCTATGATCTCAAAGCGCGTAAAATTACAGATGAAATAGATTTTGCTGACGGCGGCGATTATGAAGCTGTAGCCGTAAATGGAAACGACGCTTACGTGATGCGCAGTGACGGCAAACTTTATGAGATTACCGATTATAAAAGCAATGAACGAGATGTTAAAAGCTATGATCTGGATTTTTTAAAGAAAAGTAATGTGGAAGCTATTTGCGTAGATTCTGCGAATAATAGATTGCTCATTGTTCCGAAAGATCGCGATCCTAATGATGACAATTATAAAGGAGTATATACTTTTTCTCTGGAAACTAAAAAAGCCGAAAAAATACCAATGCTGAAAATTGATATGAGTTTAAAGGCTTTTAAAGATTTTGAGCAGAAGAAAAAATATAAAACAATACGTCCTTCTGCAATCGCAATACATCCGCAGACTAAAGATTTGTATGTTTTAGAAGGTGCTAATCCGAAGCTTTTGATTTTTGATTCAACAGGAAAACTCAAGCAAATCCATCTTTTTGATAAAAGAAAATTCTTACAACCGGAGGGAATCACGTTTAGTCCAGATGGAACACTTTACATTTCCAATGAAGCTAACGGCGAAAAGCCAACGATCTTAGAAGTGAAACTGAAGGATTCAGAATAATTAGAACAAGATTAGTTTCGGCTTTAGCCAAAACACATTAATATAAGCTCTACATGATTTGTAGAGGATAAACGAAACATGTTGTTTAATGAGAACATCACCTTGAGCGCAGTCGAAGGATCATTGGGTCTCAACTGCGCTAGACCTGACATCTACTTAAATTATCTTAATTTCCCACGATATACCACTTAGCCTCTCAACTTATAAATATAAAAAAGGGCTGAATTTATTAATAAATTCAGCTCTTTTTGTTTAAAAATACCCTAAAACACCTTAAAAACAGCGTTTATAATTAGGGTAATAATGCCCTTTTAAACGCCGTTTTTAGATGTAACTCGTGCGATTTTACTTCTATTTTACGAATTTAAATTTAGCCGTATTTTCGTTGTTCAGTTGTATTTGCAGCAGATAGACACCTATGGAAAGAGTTGCGGTGCACAGGTAATAGCTGCTTTTTTTCGACAGTTTCCGAACTAAATGTATTGATCATTCTGCGTTGCAAATCATAGATAGAAATACTCTTGGTATTTATTTGAATGTATATCCGTTATTAGTCCTAAAAGAACTACTGACATTGCTGCACCTGCCTACTCATACTGGCCAGCAGATGCGGTCCGTTAGGGAAACGCCCAGAAGCCTATAAAAACGGCTTAATTTGAGGTAGAAATGAGATGATAAGAAGATAATTTGCTCAAAGACTTTAAATGTATTAGAGGTCAGCATTTAAATGCGTAGTTACATTAGAAATAAAATTCTTAAAATCAGCATTTTGAAGATGTTATTTTTTGTTTACAGGGAGGAAAACCCCTCCGCCTATCGGCACCTCCCCTTGAAAATAAGGGGAGGACCCACACAACATGATTCTTGTAGATATTAAAGTATGTAACTATCTACT
>JBBPYO010000111.1:0-5570 GCA_038199845.1 Flavobacteriales bacterium | reverse complement strand
CAAAAAGCAAAACGCAATGGAGCCACAATCATTGCCATAAATCCCATTGTGGAAACCGGCTTGCTTGCATTTAGCAATCCTCAGGAAGTAACGGGGATGTTGGGAAGTAGCACGTCGCTTACCGATTTGTATTTGCAAGTAAGAATAAATGGCGATCTCGCTTTGTTACAAGCGCTTTCCAAACTTATGCTTGAAGAAGAAGATAAAAATCCGGGTACCGTTTTTGATCTCGATTTCATTAATGAAAAGACACAAGGTTCTCAAGAATATCTAGAACATATTCGTACCGTAAACTTGGATGAATTGATTCCCATATGTGGCATTCCGCTGGAACAATTAAAGGAAACAGCCGAGATTCTATGTAAAAATAAAAAGATTATAATTTGTTGGGCGATGGGACTTACCCAACACAAAAATGCAGTTTATACCATAAAGGAAGTCATTAACCTGCTGCTTTTAAAAGGAAGCATCGGCAAACCGGGAGCCGGCGCTTGCCCAGTGCGCGGACATAGCAATGTACAAGGCGATCGTACTGTAGGTATTTTTGATAGGCCTTCTAAAGAACTGTTGGACAGTTTACAAAAGGAATTCGGGTTCGATCCACCGCGTGAAGATGGTTATGATGTGGTAAAAAGTGTGGAAGCGATGCAAGCAGGAAAAGCCAAAGTATTTTTTGGTATGGGCGGCAATTTTAGTATGGCAACCCCAGATACCGAATATACTGCAAAAGCGTTGCGCAAATGTGATCTAACCGTTCAGGTTTCCACAAAATTGAACCGAAGCCATCTTGTTCATGGCAAAGAAGCCCTGATTCTTCCTTGTTATGGCCGTACCGATAAGGATTTTATTAACGACGAACTACAATTTCTTTCCGTAGAGAATTCAACTGGCGTGGTGCACAGTACGCGGGGCAGCCTCACTCCTATTTCAGATAAATTAAAGAGTGAACCTTATATTATCTGCAAAATGGCGCAGGCAACTTTAAAAGATTCTAAAGTGGATTGGAACAGTTACCTGAATCATTATGATGCCATTCGGGAAAGTATTGCTGCTTGTATTCCTGGCTTTTCTGAGTACAATAAAAAAGTACGCCAGCCGGGAGGTTTTTATTTGCCCAATGCCGCGCGTTACAATCAGTATGAAACGGAAACCGGTAAAGCTAATTTTAACGTCCGCAAGGTAGAAGAGCATCCTATAAAAGATGGCGAATTTATGATGATGACCATTCGGAGCCACGATCAGTACAATACGACCATTTATGGTCTAAATGACCGTTACCGCGGAGTATATAATGAACGACGCGTGATTTTTATGAATGCTAAAGATATGGAGCAATTGGGTCTCAAGGAAAAAGATCTGGTAGATTTGTACAATCACCACGATAATAAAGAGCGTAAAGCTCCTAAATTTGTTGTTGTCCCGTATAATATTCCACGACAATCTGTAGCAACCTATTTGCCGGAAGCCAATGTGCTTGTACCTATTACATGTACTTCGGATAAAAGCAATCAACCTACGTCAAAATCTGTGGTAATTACTATAAAGAAGCATGAATCTATCAAAGAAATGGCCGACTAAAGAAATGCGCCGTAAATTTCTGGAAATTTCAAACCGGCTGGAAAAGAATATTTTGGTCGGTTTGGAAATAGTATAAATTTAGCTTTTTTGAATTAGCTATAAACGAGAAAAGCCACCTTCACAGGTGGCTTTTTCATTTTAACTTCCAATGATATGGATTAGTCTACAAGTCTTACATTCACAGCATTCAATCCTTTTCTGCCCATTTCGGTTTCATATTCAACCTCGTCATCTTCACGTATTTCGTCAATTAGACCACTTGCATGTACAAAAATTTCTTCACCTGAATCATTAGGCTTGATAAACCCAAAACCTTTTGCGTTATTAAAAAATTTTACTTTACCTTCTTTCATCTTACTATTATTATTGGTTAATTTATTAAAAAACTTGGTTATAAAATTCATTTTTTGCTATTTCATTAAATATTTTAGAATTAAAAGTATAAATTTTTTAGGAATTTATTATTTATTCAATTCTAAAACTTTGTAATTCTAATCTAAAAGCGAATAAGTATTACCAAATCTTATATATCAAGGACAATATTACAATAAATTAACCATAAGTAGCCAAAAAATATTGTTAATCTATTCTTTTATTACTTGTAGATTATCGAACTTTTTCAACCGCTATTAAGATTCTTATACTCAAAGAGTTAAATTAGAAGTTGAGCTGTTTGAAAACCTGAAAATACTGCTCCTTCCATATAGCCTCCATAATGTGCAGAAGTTTCAGTTCCTGCACAAAAAAGTTTACCTTTCATAGTGGGTTTCTTAAAGATTGGATTTCCATAAAATGGTTGCATATTCATCTTATTTTTTTCTACCGCAGTATTTAAGTCCAATGACCAATCTTTTTCTACATATTTTAAATAATTACCAACTTCTACTCCTAAATAATCAGTTAGATAGGAAATAATCTGTTTTTTTCGCTCTGCAAATTCATAACTTCTGAGTTTGGGATTAATAAAACCTACAAGAGCAAATTGATCATTATTATAGTTGTTGTGATCATAGACTTCTAAAACCGGCGCAATCTGACTGATGACCATCCCAGATTTGCCGCTCTCCCGCCAAAACGGACTTTTAAAAGTTAGTCCGAATTTAATTGCATCAGCCATCCACGTCGGCGTGGTGTGCATAGCTTTTTGTAAATCAACATCTAATGGCGGATAAAATTTTATATTTTCCTTAGCAAGTCGTGGTGGCAAAGTAAGTATGACTTTATTTGCCTTAAAATGTCCGTCTGTGGTGGTTATTTCAATATGATCATCGCGATCTGTAAGATCAGTTACCGTGATCTCTGTTTTGATTTTTTCGTCCAAACCTTCTGCGAGCTTTTCAATCAAAGCTTTTGATCCGTTTGCAATTCGATAAGAAGGTGGAGCGCTATTGTCCACTCGAAAATGATGTGGCGGCGACATACTATTAAAAACCAAAATACTCTCACCCTCATTATATTGTGGAAAATAGCCGATTTTAAGTTCGTCGAGGAGTTTTCTTAAATGTTCGTGTTTAAAACCGAACCAGGTCGCGCCCATGTCCAGATTGTCTTGCGTAGCTGTTTTTTCCGTAAAAATGCGTCCACCTAAACGTTCGCGCGCTTCGAGAATAAGAAATTTTACGTTTTCTTTTTTTAAAAGATGTGCAGCGCTAAGCCCCGAAAGACCGGCACCAATGATGATTATGGGATATGTCATTAACTTGATAAAAATTAAAAATGCGACGCTTTCCAGCACCGCATTTAGTATATAATGGAAGTAAAAACAGTCAAAACACCTAATAAAACAGCCATTTTGAACCTAAAATCTCCCAATTAAAGACTTATATTTTCACTTTTGGATAATGATTAGCTTCTATAAAAGAAGTATCATAACCACCAAATTTCTTCATGTAACTTTTCAGCGATGTACCAAAGGCATCTCTAAAACCATCTACTCCGCCAGAGCGTAAATAACGCTTTACACTTCCGGGTCCTCCCAGATGTGCGGCGGCAAGAATACCGGATTCGGTAATTAGAACGCCATTAATATTTTTACCGGCAAAGCGTTTGATATCTTTTCTAAGTACCCACTTATTTCGTGAAGCATTTGCAATGAATGCTTTTTCCTGCAAAACGGGATTATTTAAAAAAGCATCGGTATCGTGTATACCCAATAATAAAAGGGTGCTTCTGCCGAATTGATATTTGCCTAAATAACCAAACTTGTTTATTGTAGAGTAGTTGTTTCGGGATTCTTTAAAACCTAAAGCTTCTTTAAAACCCGCGAACGAACTTCCGGTATCTGCAAAATTGTTGATACTAAGATCACTTGGGCCAATGTTATCTTCTAAAGGAACTGTGTAAGAAAGGTCAAGACCTTCGGTGGAATATTCTTTAAAATCACCAGGATCTTTAACCGATAAACTCATGGAAACGAGTCCGAATACAGAAGGAACTGCGGCTAATTTAAGTATATTTCTTGTCATATAATTAGTTACGGAAAGCCTGCGTAAGCATAATTGTTACTTTCCTATTACGTGCTGCAAAGATAAGTAAAATTTTAATTATATGACTGTCAATATGTTAAGCTTTTCCCACTACGCTTTATACCCCCGTCTTTACTAGGTTTCCCGGAAATTTTTAGCGGTAACACTTTGAGACGATCAGAATTCTGGAAGATGAAAAGTGTAATTTTATCTGTTTACCCCTTGCGCATTAATCCACTGGATGTATTGTCGGCGGTTTGCATTATGCTGACTTAGACTTTTTGCAAACAAATGGTAACCCGGTTTAGATACGTCTGCGACAAAAAAATAAAAATCATGCGCTTCTGGATTAAGCACTGCATTTATAGCAGAAAGATCTGGCATCGTGATGGGTCCCGGCGGTAAGCCAGCATATTTATAAGTATTGTAAGGAGAATCGATTTCCAGGTCTTTGTACAAAACACGTTTAATGATCTGGTCAAAATCATTCTGGCTACGCTTTACAGCGTAAATCACTGTAGGATCGGCGTCAAGTTTCCAACCGTTTTTAAGTCGGTTTAAGTAGACTCCGGCAACGCGGGGTCGCTCATCAGCCTTAACGGTTTCTTTCTGTACAATAGAGGCAAGCGTATATACCTGTGTGGGATCTAGACCTAACTTTTTGGCCTGTGCCATTTTTTGCTCGTCCCAGAAACGGTTGTGCTCCTGTGCCATTTTTTCTCGAAATCCCTCAGCGTCTGTATTCCAATAAAATTCATACGTGTTGGGAAGATAAAGACTGAGTGCAGTATGCTCATTTAATCCTTGTTTCCTCAAAAAAGTTGTATCACGAAGCGCTTTCACCAATGAAAGGCTATCTGCTTCCAATTGTTCTGCGATTCGGCCGGCAAGATTTTCAATGCGTTCTTGATTGTTGAAAGATATTTTTATGGGAATATTTCCACTCCGTATCGCATTTACAATCTCATTATTATTACTTCCTTTTTTTATAATAAAATGCCCAGGAGTAATATTATTGATATATCCTTTTCGGTCTGCCACTCCATCAAAAGATTCTATATCCTTAACCAAAGGTTTTAACTCTTCCCGTACAACCTCATAATTTGCATTAGTAGGTATAAATAAATGCGCCTCGTCATTGTTGAAAGCAGTATTGGGAGCAAACAAGCTGGTATAAATAGAATACGCAAAAAAACCGGCAGCCGCCAGCCCTAATAATGCAATTACCAGTAATATTTTCTTAATGTACATCTGTATTGATCAATTGAAATAAAAATTCGTTTTTATAGGAACCACGGATGCGCTTCCAATCTTTTAAGATACCCACCTGTTCAAAATTCATTTTTTTGAACAATTTGATACTTCGGTCGTTCCCTTCCAGAATATTGGCATAAAGTTGATGTATATCCAAATGGGTAAAACTATACGTGGTAACAAGCTGAAGCGCCTCTGCTCCGTAACCCCTGCCCCGCTCTGTACTGCTGGAAATAATTATGCCTACTCCGGCGCGGTTATGTTTAGGATCGT